>NZ_AP043865.1:0-44496 GCF_055395645.1 Achromobacter sp. JCM 18799
CTAGGGGTTTCCCTGCCCTTTGCGGTTTCTCATTTGTTTTATTCTGTTTTATCGTTGTTGCATCGGTTGTTTTATGGGTGTTATAATGTGCTTACGGTCAATCCTGGCCGCGCGAACCGAAGGAGCTACACCATGCAGAAGAATGTTTTTGTCGGCAACCTTGCCCGGCCGGCCACCGTAACCGGCACTGGCGACCGCGCCGTGGCGCGTTTCACCTTGATTGCGAACGAGTACGCAGGCAAGGACAAGGACACCGGCCAGACCCGCGAACGTGCCGTTGCGATCCAGTTCACCGCCTTCCGCGCGAAGGCCGAGGCCATCGCAAAGAACGCCTTGAAGGGCGATCAACTCATCATTGACTACCGCGTCGAAAACAACGACTACGAGAAGAACGGCGAAACCGTGTACGGCTACAACTTCATCGTGGAAGACTTCGCATTCGGTGCGCCGGGCAAAGAGAAGCGCGACCAGTTCAGCCGGGCGGGTGAATAACTCATGACATCCCCTGCCCCAAGGATGGATGCCGCGCAATTTGAGCGCGTGGCGTCCAAATGCAAAAGATGGTCAGAGCGTTCCTTGGGCGTTGCAAAGGCGTTGATCGTTGAAGGTGTGTCGCTGTCCGAGGCGGCAGCGGCACACACGATGTCACCGCAGCAAGCGAACGTGATTCGTGGCCGTTTTCTCGCCAAGGCCGAAGACCTGCGCATTGAAGAATTCATGAGCCGGGAAAAACCCAAATTGGCGAGTTCAGCACTTGAGCCGTATTCCGCGCAGATGCAGACCCTTCGGGACAAGGGTTACACGGTTGACCAGATCGTGGCGTTTCTCAAAGAAAACGGCGTATCCACTTCACCGACAACAGTTCGGACTTTTTTAAGGAGCATTCGGGCATGAAAACTACAGTTCTCGCAAACCAAAAGGGCGGCGTGGGCAAGTCGGCCGTGGCCGTCCAGTTGGCCTACTTTTTTCACCTCATCATGGGCAAGCGCGTTTTGGTGATCGACTTCGACCACCAACGCAACAGCTCGAAGGCGATCAAGACCGGAGGCATTGCCACCGTGTCGCAGATGCCGGCCAGCCGCCTTTTGACTCACAAGGTCGGCGGCGTGGAAGACGCTGAATTTGTCTTGGTGGCGGCGGATAACGCCGAGCTGCTGAAAATGGAAAAGCAGGCCGACAGGCACAACAGCTTCGCGTCGAACCTGCAATCGTTTCTGCAAGCCGTGCATAACGACTTCGACGTTTGCATCATCGACACCAACCCGAACCCGGACATTCGACAGCTTTCGTCGCTGGTGGTCAGCGACTACGTTCTGTCGCCGCTGCAATTGAACCAGGAAGCCATCGACGGTATCGGCGACTTGCTCAATCACGACACCATCGGCATTCGCAAGATCAAGGCCGCGATCAATCCCAAGTTGGAATTGATTGGCATCCTGCCGAATCTGGTGGAGCCGACGCCCTTCCAGCGCGATAACTTCCGCGAGCTTTCGACGCACTTCGCCAAGCTGCTGATCCCGATGGATGCAGGCTTTGCCGCGATCAAGAAGACTACGGCCGTGCCCGAAGCCCAGGCCGCAGGCGTGCCAGTTTGGAAACTCGGCAAGACCAGCGGCCGCGATGCGTGGGCGCAGATCAAGCCGGTATTTGAAAAAATCGCTTCAATCATGGAGGTTCAATAAATGGCACTCGACCTTTCCGCACTGGAAGAAAAGCCCACTGCCCCGGCCGTGGCCGGGGCGGCGCAGCCGACCGGCAAGCCGCTGGACATTCCCCTTGCCGACATCGAGGAAGACCCCGACCAGCCGCGCAAGGAGTTCACGCCCGAAGCCATGCAGGAAATGACCGACAGCGTTCGGGCGCGAGGCGTGAAGACGCCGGTATCGGTTCGCACCCATCCGAGCAAGCCCGGCAAGTGGATGTTGAACTTTGGCGCGCGCCGCTATCGTGGTTCGCTTGCGGCTGGACGGGCGACCATCCCGGCATTCGTTGACGAAGCGCACGATGACTACGATCAAGTCATTGAGAACATCCAGCGCGACGACTTGAAGCCGATGGAGCTTGCGCTTTTCATCAAGAAGCGTTTGGACGCTGGCGACCAGAAGAAGGCCATCGCAAAGAACCTGGGCAAAGACGGCGCGATCATCACCCAGCACCTTGCCTTGATCGACCCGCCCGCGTGCATCGAAGACGCATACAGCAACGGCAAATGCACGTCGCCTAAAACCCTGTACGAGCTGCGCGGCTTGCATGAGAAGTTCCCCGAGCAAGTCGAAGCATGGTGCGCCGATGCAGTGGAGATTACGCGCAAGACCGTTGCCGATCTGGCCGACGAGTTGAAGGGCAAGAAGAAGCCCGCCCCGGCTCCCGCTGCTGGCGAAGGCCAGCAAAGCGGCGAGCAGGCGGGTAACGGTGAAGCCTCGAAATTTGGTCATGACCAAATTCCGGGCGGCGCTGGCGAAGGCCAGGGCGGCAACGGTGGCGGCGCTGGTGAAGCCGAAGGCGAAGGCAGCAAGACCAAGCCGGCCGGCAAGAAGGGCGGCGAAAACGACCAGGGCGAAGGTGCAGGCGCTGGCGAGGAAGGCGACGGCGGGCGTGATACCGGCGAGCTGACAAGCTGGCCCAAGGGCCGGGCCGTGTCCGATCCCGACCGCATGAGCAAGCCGCTTTTGCTGGTGGAGTTCGACGGGCGTTCGGCGGCCGTTTTGCTGAATCGTCGCCCTACCACTGCCGGCCTGATTCACATTCGCTTCGAGGACGGCGGCGGCGATCAAGAGGTAGATGCGGGCGCTTGCAAAATCAACCTGCTGACCGAAGCCGAGAAATGACCATGAAACCGGCGATCCTGAAAGGCGCTGCCGGCTTGATCGTGGCCGGTGCGTTGCTTGCGTTTGCTGCCAGCAGGCAGCAAGCGCAAGCCGCCGACGTGGCCGAAGTATGCGACCTGTCTTTTACCGGGAACGTCCAGCTTCGCGGCGTTCCCGTTGCACGAACGAAGGCCCAGCAGGCGAAAGGACTTTCCAACCGCGACGATGCCGGGCCGGGAATGTTGTTCGCCTTTGACCCACCGGGCAAGCTGGCCTTCTGGATGCGAGACACCCGAATTCCGTTATCTATCGCGTTCGTTTCCGAGGATGGAACTTTGTTTGCCATCGAGGACATGACGCCCCATTCCGACGAATACCATTTGTCGATGAAGCCCGCCAAGTACGCGCTTGAACTCGCACAGGGCCAGTTCCAGCGTAGAGGGCTTGCAGTCGGTTCCCGGCTGCTGAAAGAGGAATGCCGGCCTACGGAGTAGGCCGCATTAGACGTGACCGATACCGCCAAGTTTTGGCGGTTTTTTTTTGCCCGAGAACAATCCGTGCCTGAAATCCCGCACAGATGGTTCTATCGGGCGCTTTCAAGACCACGTTATCAATCCCAAGAGCAAAAAACGCTTGGTCATGACCAAAAGTGTGGGGGGGTGTGGGCTATTGCAGGATAGGCTAATCGCCGGTATAGTACGCGCGTAGTCCGCGCTTTGTTCCCCCCCACTTTTGTTGTCATTGACCTTGGAAGCCCGTTATGGAGAAAGAGAACCCTTATCTGAACCTGTACCTGGGTGCGTTGAAGAAACCGTGGTCGGACTATTGCGAAGCCCTGGGGAAAAAGCCCGGCGCAGCTCTGAAAGAGGCCATCGAGCAGCAGTTAGCGAAGGCGGCCAAGAATCCACCGCCGCCCTTGCGTCAGACGGGCGAAGCGCCCGACGACGAACCCAAGGTGCGGTTTGAAATCCTCATGACCAAATCCGAAAAGGCGGCCGTGCAGGAGCGCGCCAACCTTGAGCGTTGTTCACAACGTCGGTGGATCATCGACGCGATCCGGGCGGGCCTCACGCGCGAACCACAGTTCGGCATGAAGGAAATCGACGCGCTGGGCGAGTCGAACTATCAGTTGCTTGCCATCGGGCGCAACCTCAACCAAGTAGCCAAGGCCATGAACGAGGGGCGGCGCGATTCCGTCACGATTGAATCAATCGAACGGCTGCGCGGAATCATCGACGCGCATACGGAGAAAGTCAGCACCGCCATTCGTGCCAGCCTTGAACGGTGGAACATCGAATGAGCAAGACCGTAATCGACGGCATCATCAAGGATTGGGGCGAGCGCCTTCACTATTCGCCGGTCAAGGGGTCGAAGGGCCGCAACATCCGCAGCGGGGGCACCACCAGGGCCGCGAAGCCTTCGCCACCGAGCGGGCCAGCCACGAAAGAGAAGGTAGCCAGGACGGCCAAGAAGACGGCCGAAGTCATGGTGAAAATCTCGGGCGGCGGCAAGAACATGAAGCACATCAAAGCGCACATGGACTACATATCGCGCAATGGCGAGGTGGAGATAGAGGACGAAAACGGCGACATCCACCAGGGCATGGAGGCCGTGCGCGACGTGCGCGACTCATGGGCAAAGGGAAAAATCGGCATTCCCTACGAAGGCGAGAAGCGCAAGGAAGCCTTCAACATCGTTTTGTCGATGCCGCCCGGCACCGACCGGCAGGCCGTCAAGGACGCCGCGCGAGAGTTCGCCAAGCAGGAGTTCGGCAACCACCAGTATGTTTTCGCCGCCCATGACGACGAGAAGCACCCGCATGTTCACCTTGCCGTCAAGGCCGTTGGCAATGACGGCATCCGTTTGAACCCGAGGAAGGGCGACTTGCAGTATTGGCGAGAACAGTTCGCCGAGAAATTGCGCGACCAGGGCATAGAAGCGAATGCGACACCGCGCCGGGCGCGGGGTGTGGTGCAGAAGGCCGAGAAACAGGCCGTGCGTCACATTGACGCCGAATTCCAGCAGGGCAAGCGCCAGGAGCCGGCCCGCGTCACCAGGGCGAGAAAGCAGGACGCCGAAGCCGAGGTGAAGACAGGCAAAAAGCGCGCCAACCCAGCGCAAGACAATATCAGCGCGGCCCGGAAGGACACGCAGAAGGCATACGGCCAGATCGCGCGGGCGCTGGCGACCGGCGAGCCAGAGGACAAGCAAATTGCCCTCAACATCGTTCGACTGGTGCAGACCATGCCGCCAGTCGTGACGAAGCATGACGCGCTTGTGCAGAGCCTGCGCGGCACTGGCGGCCAGACCGCCGAGCGCGAGACGGAGCCAAAGCAGCCGCAACGCCAGGAGCAGGGCAGGGCGAATCCGGGCGACGAGCAGACCCGGTAAGCAGGCGAAAAAAAACGCGGATCATCCGCGTTTCTTTTTTGCGTTTCTCCCTTTTCAGCGGTACGAATCGCCCAATCTGGCCCGGTGGACTTCGTTGATATGGGCGACAGCGTTGCGGCCGTCCCTCACGTTCGCAATTGTTAGTTCGCTGGCCTTCGTGAAGCGATGGCCGACGCGGATCGAATAGGAGTTGAAAGCCCAGCTCACAAAGCCGGTGAAGAAAACGGCGTCCTCGATGTCCCGCCATTTCACGCCGATGATGCCTTTGTTCCAGGGCAGGACACCGCGAAAGAGCCAAACGCCGTCATCGTTGGTGAACAGGATCATGCTACGCAGGTACAGCACCTGATAGGCGAATATCGCCAGTGCTGCCAGGACGGCAACGACGCTCAAAGACTGATTCAGCGCGCCCAGGGCGACGGCCAGGGCCGAGAGGAAGAAGAACACCACCACGGCCCGGACGTATGCCACCCACGACAGCCGATATTGATTGAACGGTATGCCGCCCGATGTTTCGTTATCTGCTGATTCCATAGTTAGCCCATCCTAAAAAAACAGGGGAGAGCGGTTGCCCGCTTTCCCCTTGGGTTGTCGGCCCGCGAGCTGGGCCAGTCACGGAGGTTCAGGAGCCGCCGCCGCCGTAGTCGTTCGCGCGCCGTGCTGCGTCTTCGGCTGCAATGCGCTGGTTGTATTCCGCAAGGGCTGCGTCGTACTTGTCGGCCTCGACCCAATAGCCGCCGCGCTCAGGCACGCCGACATAGCGCGGTGCCTTGATGTCGGTGTAGGCGTTGCCGTTGTAGGCCGTGCAGTACGAAGGCAGGGCATTGCTGATGTAGCCCGCGCCGTCTTCGTAGCTGTTCCACACGCGCAGAGTCGAATTCAGCGAGGCGTAATCGCAACGGCCTGCGCCGTTGGTGATCGCGTCCACCAGGGCGACCATTTTCGCGTCTTGCGTTGCGGCCGGGCAGAGGTTCAAGAAGCTCTTGCGCTTCTTGATCGTGTCCGACAGCTTCTTTGCCGTGATGCTGAAATACTTCTGAATCGACGGCGTGCATTCGCTGGGCCGGGTTCCCGACGACAGGCAAAGCACGGCTTCGCAAGCGAGCCGCACGTCACCCGTGAAAAGGCCATCATCGGCATGCGCGGGCGCTGCCGTGATGAACATCGCGGCGAGCGCGGATGTGATGGCGAGACGTTTCATGAAAATCTTCCTCCTACTGGTTAAAAACTTCGATGTCCACGCGGCGATTCAGCGAGCGTCCGACCGCTGAAAAGTTATCCGCAACGTAATCACCGGCCGACACGTAGTTGACCGAAATGATGGCCGGTGAAACTCCTTGCCCGATCAAGAACCGTTGCGCAGCCAGGGCGCGATTCAGGGCTATTTTTTCGTCCGCAGTGCTGGGGCGTTGGCCGTCCGTGCGTCCGCGAACCTCGATCCGGCGCGCTTTGGCGAGCAGCGGCAGCAGTTGCGCGCTGTCGTCGGCGCTCAGATTGAAATTCGTGCCGTTGTAGGGGAAATGCACGCTGAACGTGCGAGAGCGTGCAGGCGGCGGCGGGGCAGGCTGCAAAACGGCCGGTGAAATCACCGGCCGGGCCTGTTCAACGCGAAGTTTTTCTTCTGCCTGCGCGAGCTTTGCACGAAGTGCAATCGTTTCGGCTGTCTCGGGAGTGTTGACGGCGTGACGATTTGACCCGTCCACCACTGGCGGCTTTGGCGGCGATGAACACGCGGCCAAAGCTAGGATGCTGGAAAGAACGACCAATTTGCGCATTGTGTGACTCCGATATGTGGCTTGTTGTAGAACCAAGATTATATATCTTGGCAAGCACTTTGTAATCATAAGGCGCGCTGAAACTGTCTTGCGCATCCGTGGTGTGCATTCCCAGCCACGGCGCAAATGACTTGCGCAGAGCATTGGCGACAACCCGGGCCGACCAGGGCGCGGGTTTTGTCACCAAGGAAGGCGGGCAGGGCGGGCGGTGCGGATTGGTGACAACAGATCCGCCGGCGCCGGCGGGATCTGTCACCATCGAGAAGGCCGCCAGGAATGGCGACAAAAGCGAGCTGGCCAGGTTGCCGCGGTGTCACCACGGCGCAGACCGCACAAAAGAAAAACGCCTTGTGTGACAAGGCGCTTTTCGATTTTCAAGACAGATTCAGCGTCAGCGTTCCAGCGTTTGCTCCCGGCCGACGACCTGCCCAGCGCCGCGCACATAGTCAACCTTCGTCATCGTGCCGATGGCGGGCGGTGCCTTGTACAACGCAAGATCATGCCGAACCATGTTCGACTTGCCTTTGTCGTTGGATTGGAGCTGATACACATGCTTTTTATCAACGTGCAGCACGTTGCCTTCAAAGGACTTTGTGGCCCCTGTCTTGCCCGGCCGTTCCGCGCCGGTCAAGTCATACAAGCCTTTGGGAAGGCCGCCGCGCGAGCCGATGTAATTCGACTGCCAAGCGCCGTCCACCACCTTATCGAGCAAGCGCGATTCGTTGGCGATCAAAAGCAGTTCGTGGCCTTCGGGCTTCAATTCCCTGCGGCCGTCCACTGGTGCCGTCGTCGGGCCGCTCATCGGGTGCGCTCCGCGTTGCGTTCGACCACTGGCCCGGTGCGTTCCGGCTGCTGCGACTTGGCAGGCGCTGCCTTGTCGTACACGGGCACGGCTGGCACCTTGTTGGCCTTTTCACGTTCGGCCATGCGAGCGCCGACAGCGGCTTTCAGGGCTTCACGTTGCGCAGGGTCTTTCACCTTGGAGTCGATGAAGGCCGAGGCGACGGCTTCGGCGACCTTTGCTTTGTCCGACTTTTGCACGTCCCACTGATTGCGGTTCGTCGTGATTTCCTCTTTGCCGATGACGTTGCCGGCCTTGTCCCGTTTCAGAGCTTCCACGGTGACAGGCGTATTGCCGCGATATTCCAGCTTCACATCGTCGCCGGCCTTCACCTTGCCTTCGGACATGGCGCGTTTCAGATCGACGCCCCAAACCGTTTTTTCGCCCTGGTCGGTTGCCAGCTTCACGAAGTAGTTCGGCTTTTCCTTCGGGTCATGGTTGAAGTTCGCCGCGCCGTGTTCAAGAACCCGGCCAGCGTAGGCCCGCAATGCCACCTTGGCGGCCGTTTCGACCGCCTGCCCTGCCAACCCCTTGCCTTCGGCCTTGTCGGCCGCTACGGGGCGTTCCTGGCGCGCTGAATCTGTCTTGCGGCCGGCGTCTTGGCGCTGCTGTTCCGGCTTGCGCTCGCGGGCCGTCTGGTCACGCTCAACGGTGTTGTGCATGGCTCGTTCGCGCTTGTCTTCGAGCAGCTTCAAATCCTGTTCCGTGGGCTTGTAGCCGCGCGCCTCGATGCCGCGCAAGCTGGCTTCCATCCAGACTTCCCGCTGAAAGTCGGGATGGCCGGAAACCTTGATGGTTTTCCAGCCCTTGGCTTCGGCCATCGTAGCCATAGCCTTTGCCACGCGGTCATCGTTGGAGGCCGACACCATGCGTTCGCCCTTGTCCTTCATGGCGAGCTTGCCCGGCTGATCCTTGAAGTAGAACTTCGCCCCGGCAACGCGGAATTGGCTATGAACCTGTTCCATCAATTCCACTTGCCGGTTTTTCTCGCGTTCTGTGAACTGCTGCGAATCCCGGTCAGTGGTGCCACCAGTCCGTTCGGCGATGTCGTTCGCGTCGTCCTGTTCCAGCGCCTTTTCGGACAGGTTTTCAACGTCGATGCGCTTGCCTTCGGCCTTGATGCCGAGGGCTTCTTGTTCGCGGGCCAGTTGCTCGCGTTCCCGTTGGCGAAGCAGGTTCGCGCGGGCGACGGCTTCCTTGCCGTCGATCACTTCGAGTTCTTTTTCCTTGACCGGCTCCACCATGTTTTTTTCGTCGGCCGCGTCAGGTTCGAGCTGTTCGAGCTGGATCAACTCGACGGCCTTGCGGGCTTCCTTCATGGCCGCGCGCCGGGCGCTTTCTTCCGGCGTCATGCCGTATTCGTTCATCAGGGCTTCGCCCTTCAACGATCCCTTGGCTTCGCCATGCTCCATGATGGCCTTGGCGTTCTTGTCGCCCACCGAGTCGGCCAGCGTGTCGGCGTCAATGTCCTTGAGCTTGCCCACGGTCTTGTTGCCCATATGGAACGAGACGTTGAACGCCTGTTCGCCGTCCTTTTCGCTGCGCTCGAAGCGGATCGACGTAACCGTTTTGTCGTTCAAGGTCATGACGCCATAAGCCGGGCCGCGTTCAGACGCATCCAGCACGGCCGCAATCTGCTTCGCTTCATCGTTCTGACGCTTCCATTCACGATCAACGAAGGTAGGGCCGGTAGTGCCCTTCGGCGCGTGTTCTTCCCAAGCCTTGGCGGCTTTCTCGAAATCGTTCTTCGAGAGCTGTTCCAGATCGTCATAAAGGCGGGGATCGAGCTTCGGTGCTGCCGACTGGTGCGCCGGCTTCGCGGCTTCCCAATCGGCCGCCTTGAGGCGTTCATTCACCGACTTGTCCAGGGCTTCGACATAGCCCGCGCGAAAGTCCTTATCGGCTTCCTTGTCGGAGTAGGGCAAGCCCTTCACGTAGCGCTTGCTGCCGTCTTCGTACTCGCCATGCACGGCGGTTTCGGCCATGAAACGGCCGCTACCACCAGGGCCAGTACCGGGGCCAGCCGGCATGCCATGAATAACGCCAGGGCGTTGCGTAATGTCGGCCTCGAAAAAGGCCGCGCCGGCTTCTTTGGCGCTCGCGTATCGCGTTTTGTTTGCGCCTACAACCACATCAAAAGTGTCTGCCATGATCCCGCTCCTTATCGTTCGATGCCGGTATCGGCTTGTTTAGCCTGCACAGGCGCGGGCGTGGATTTGGTGGCTTCCGGCTGCTTGTTGAAAGCCTGTTCGGTGACGTTGCCCAGGTGCTTCAAGAACGCCTCACGCTGGTTCGTGTTCTTGATGTTTTCCTTGGCGTAGTCGGCGGCCTGCTTCATGAAGTCTTCGGCCTTCATGGCTTCCTTCACAGGCGCTTGCTGGGGTGCTTTCTCTGGCGCGTCCTTGGCAGGATCGGCCGCTTGCTTGCTCTTGTCCGACCAGTGATAAGCCTTCGCCTTATCCCCGGTGTAGTGGACTTGAACATTGGTGCCGTTCATCGTCTTCTTGGCATCCAGCAGGGCAAGCGAAGCGCCTTGCAGAGCCACGTCGTCTTTGTGATGAACCACGGCCGAGAGCCGTTCTTTGCCGACCGCTTGAACAAGGAATTTTTCATTGTTCAGGATGACGGGGCCGTAGTAGCTGCCGTTTTCCTTTGCGGTGGAAATGCGGGCGGTGATGTTGTTGCCCTGGGCGTCTTTGATGCGTTCCCCGGCAGCATCAACCGGGTTTAGCTTGTTGATTGCGTAGTCCCGAACTTCCTTCGGCACTTCTTCAATCTTGTGCAAGTAGCCGCCGACAACTTTGGTGTTGCTGGCAGTACGTTGAACAGCCGGAGAACCGGCAGTGCGTTCATTCATGATTGGCTCCTAACGATAAAAAAATGTGACTCTCGATAAAGTCACTCTTGGGCTGCGCCCGCATTAGTCGCCGCTTAAAAAGCGACGACCAAATTCAATGCCTATTCCGCATTTTTGATTGAAGGAAGGGGCTTGTCAAGCACGCTCAAATCGAGTATTGGCGCGTCATTTTCGGCTTCCTCGACATACTCCGGCACCGCTTCCATTTCATCCAGTGCGGCCAGCATGTCGGCTTCATCCATCATCCCGTCATCGGGTGGCGTGAAGTCTTCCATCATTGCGGCAAGGTCTTCGTCCGTAGGCCCGTCCGGCTCAATGTCGGCTTGGTCATGACCAAGGCCGTGATCCGGTTCGGGTTCAGGTTCCGCGTGCGTTTCAGGCTTGGCGACAGAAGCGCCGCCAGGCCTCGATGCACTTGTCACCAATTCGTCGGCCGGTTCATCGTCGGCCGGCTCAATGCTATTCACCGCGACTTCCTGCCCGTCGTCGTCGGCCGCCTGCGCATCCAGTGCCGCAAGTTCGTCATCGCTTGGGCGTTCGCTGGCCCCGTCTTCATCCACTTCCGGCGCTTCGCTGTCGTCGTAGCTGTTTGTCGCGTCCAGGGCGTCAAAGAAGCCGTCAACGAACGCTTCCACCTGTTCCGGCTCGATGCCTGCACCTTCGGGCAATGGCACCTTGGAGAAGTCCAGGGCCAGCGTGCGAAGGTCGATGCCCTTCGCCACGTCGGCCGGCTTCAGTTCGCGCGTGCGGGCCTGCACGACCGCTTCATGTAGATCAAGGTTCAGGTATGGCACATCGACGGCGCATTCACCGGAACCCCAAGAGTCTTCAAGCTGCTTTTTCGTCGGCAGTTTCTTGCCGAGCTTTGCCAGCGACGGCGCAACCGACTTGAGGCGGTCGATAAAGACGTGATCCTGAAAGTAGGCGATCTTTTCGCACTTGATGGGCTTGGTGTTTTCAAGGTTGATGATCTGTTGCCGCTGACTCATTTCCTTGAGTTCTTGCGGCATGAGCAACGCCCGCTTTTGATCCGACTCGGATTCGCTTCGACCACCGGCCGCCTTGCCGCCGAGCTGGCGACTTAGACCCTTGGCCTTGAACGTGTAGGTGCCGAGCATTTCCGAATACTCGTTCGCGTCCTTTTGCTCGCGTGGCGTGTAGATGATCTGGCAAGCGTGGTTCGTTATCAGCGTGCGCGCGCTTTCACGACCATAGCCCTTGCGCGGTTCGGCCTCGATCTGGCCGGGCGACTGGATGATGGTCAGCAGCCGCAGACCGTAGCCGGCCATGTAGGCGTTTGCCTTGTCGATGATGCCGATCCGGCCGGGCGCGGCAAACTCATCCATGAGCAGCAGGCAGGAATATTTCAGCTCAGGTTTCGAGTGCAGCAGATCGTCGGTGTTGAGGTTAATCAACTGCGAGAAGAACAGGTTAATCAGCAACTCGGCTTCGGCCAGCTTGTTTGCCGGAATGCCGATGTAGATCGTCATGCGCTTCTTGCGCACGTCCCGAACGTCGAAGTCGTTCGCGGCCGTAGCGGCATCGACCAGCGGGCTAACCCAAATGGTCAACGGCACGTTGAACGATGCCAGGATGCTCGACAAGGTGTTGTCCGACGTGGACGTGAAGCGGTTCAGTGCGTCAACGCATTCCATCGACAGCGGCGGCAAGCCTTCGCCGTCCCATTGCTCAATCGGAACCAGCGTCACGACTTCTTCGCCGTCGTCGTCAATGGTGGTTTCTTCCCTGAAATTCCGGGCGGTAATCAGGTCTTGCAGATACTTTTTGATGGGCTGGCCCTTGCCCGAGGACTGGCGCAGCAGCTCGCCGATGGTGCGCGGCAATGCCGGCGTTTCGCAAAGGTAGAGGCACAGGCCCAGGAACAGGTTTCGAGCCGCATCGTCAAAGAAGGTGTCTTTGCCGCCGCCCGGATACAGGGCATAGCCGATTGCCAAGATTTCCGTCACGCGCTGGCGTGGATCGTCGCTGATGTAGCCCAGCGGGTTGTAGCGATGCGTTTGCCCATCCTTGGAAAACGGATTGAACAAAAACACTTCCTGGCCGTGCTTGGCCCGGAACTTCGACGTGATGAGAAAGTTTTCCAGCTTCACATCAAGGACGACGGCCGATTCGCTGTAGTTGAGCAGGTTCGGCACCACGATTCCGACGCCCTTGCCCGAGCGAGTCGGCGCGGCCAGCAAGACGAACTGCATGCCCGCGAACATCAAGAAGCGGTTTTTCAGCTTGCCGATGATGATGCCGGTATTGCCGAACAGCCCGGCCTTTTCAATCTCGCCGGCATTGGCGAAGCGGGCTTCACCATGCAGCGAACGCACTTCGCGCATAGCGGCAATCAGTGCCACGATGGGGGCACCGTAGGCCACCACGGCGGCCACGATGCCCGACACCTTGAGGCGCTTCGCAATCACCGGGTCAGCTTGGTAAAACTGCCAGTACGTCCACCACGTCGAGAAGTCGGTTTTGCCGAACGGGTTCGTCTTGCTGAAAGCGAAGAAGAAGAAGCCGGCCAGCCAGACAGCGCCGACCGTGGCGGCGATGAACACCACCACGCCCAACACCCATTTAAGCCACTTTGGCATTTCCATAAGTTGAGTCCTTATCGCGCATTGGTGACGGGCCACGCCACCAGGTTGCAGAGAGTTGTCGCCAATGGCGAGGATTGCCGGTCAGTTGATTGGTGACGATGCGACGACCTGGCCAGCTCGCGGCCGTCACCAAACCGACCCGGCCAGCGTGCCGGGTTTTTCGTTCCCGTCCACGTCGGGGCCGTGGCCGTGTCCTGGCTGGAATCGGCGTCAAGGGCGACACCGGAGGCCGCACGCGGAGCGCAGCCCGCAGGGCGAGCACCGAACGGGTGAGGATGGCGGGCGAAGCCTTCACCCTTGATGCTGATGGAGGCCATAGAGCCTATCGGCAAGGGGGTAGGACAAGGGCAACGCCCGCAGCGCCTGCCCCCGCAGACAGTCGGGCAAGAACCGACGCGGGATGCAACCGAAGCGGTTGCCCAAGCGAAGCGCGGAGGGTTCCCGATGGCGACAGAATCGCGCGATCGAGGAAGATCCGTTGTCACCAACGCAAACAGCGCGCACAAGGCGCGCTGATCCTGGCTGATGGCCTTCGCCCGCATGCCCCTTAGTCCTTCGGAGCCGGTGCGCGCTTCATCATCGGGTCATACCAGAGTTCGGTAATGTGCCGGCCTGCACCGCCTGTTAGATCGTTGTGGACATGCACCACGACATCCACCACCAGATACAGCAGCCGGCGAATCACCGGGTAAGGCAGTGTGCGGCCCTGGCGGTTCTGCAAGACCATCAAGGCCAGCCGTTCAAACGTCAGGTCGCACGATCCGGCATGGCAGCTTGTGATGCTGCCACCGTGGCCCGAGGCGGCCACGTTGATGAAGTCGAATGTCTCGCCGCTGCGCAGCTCGGCAAGCAAGATGCGCGTGGGTTTCATCCGCAGGCAGCTTTTCAGAAGCGCGGCGGCCGTGACCGGCGCGTTATCTTCTTCCTTCGCTTCGCTGGGATAGAACAGGTGGACGTGATTCGGATGGCTGGGCAAGAACAGTTCGGGCACGTCCTCAATCGTGATGATGCGCTGGTCAGCAGGAATTTCCTGCATCAAGGCTTTCATGAAGGTGGTCTTGCCCGAGCCGGTTTCGCCGGCCACCACGATGACCTTTTCGAGCTGGACGGCCCGGCGCAGGAAGTCGATGTAGTTCCCGTCTTCCTTGAGTCGCACCAGTTCCGTTTCTTGCTCCGTCAAGTCGCCAGTCAGCGGCTTGATGTGCTTGAAAAAGCCTTGCTTGTCGTAGTCGCCCAGGGTGCGAACATTGAATGACGGCTTACGGATCGTGACCGACACCGTTCCATGCTCGCAAGCAGGCGGCAGCACGATTTGCACGCGCTCACCGCCCGGCATGATGGCCGAGAGAATCGGCCGGTTTTCCGAAACGTCGTTGCTCGAAAACTTGGCCGTGGCCGTAGCCAGCGACAGCAAGTGATCTTGCGTCAGGCCCGGCACTTCGTGCCGTTCCCATACGTTTTGCCGCTCGCAGAAAACCTCAAACGGCCGGTTCACGCAGATTTCCGTGATGGTCGGGTCTTCCATCCATTCCTTGGCAAATTCAAGGTGGTAATTGACCGAGGCGGCCCGGTCAACGGAAGCGATGTATTCGTTGCTGTTATTGCGCTGCGACATCGTAAACACTCGAAAAGTCCAAGTCGCGGGCAACGTAGATACCGACTTGCTCGCCTTGGTTTTTGTAGAGGGTTGGCGGAATGTTGATGGTGTTCTTCAACGCTTCCGCCGCCATGTTTTGGGTGGCATCGCCAGTGCTGTTGAAATTGAACTGACTGTTGCCGCCGCTGCCGGTGTTGGAGGTCAGACCGCGTGCCACGTCATCAACCAAACTCAGCATGAGCGCACCGCCGAAGCGTTGCCAAAAGTGGTTGTCGATGTAGCCGGGAACACCACCGCCGCCGAGCTGGTCGGTGCCGGGCGAGTCCAGGGGAATGACGACACCGTTCGGCGTCTTGATGCGGCTCCACAGCACGAAGATGCGGGCCATGCCTTGGCGCATGTTGGCCTTGTATTCGCCCGTCACGGTCGAACCGCGTTCGATCAACAGCACCTTGCCGTTGTCGCTGTAGATGTTGCGCGTGATGACGCACGCAGTCATGCCGGGCACCGTGGAATCCAGGCGCGTTTGCAAGGCGCAGTCGATGAAGCTGCCCTTCGCCAAGATGAAGTTGCGGTTGCCGAGCATGCCGGCCTTGCGCGTACCCGTCCGCGTCGAAGTCAGCATTTCAGCCATGCCGCCCGAAGCGCCCAGGTCGCCGCCGCTGCCGGCACCTGCACCCGCGCCCGGTTGCCCGCCTTCACTGCCGCCCGCGTTCGTCTTGCTTGCAACGGCCATGAGAGAGGAACCCGACTTGTCCAGGGGCGGAACAGGCTTGCCATTGGACGCTACGGGGCCGCCAGACGCGCCAGGAAGGGCCGGAGCTACCCCGATAGGGGCCGCACCCGATGGGGCCGGCACAACGGGCGCAGCGCCCGGCAGAGGCGGTGCCTCTTTCGGCGCGGGCGGCTCTTGGAACGTGCGAGCCGGTACGGCGCTGGAGAGCTGCAAATTCTTTTGCGCCGCCGACTCGCTGGCTTTGGCCGCGTTCTTCTTGTACTTCCAGTAGCCGACGCCACCGGCCGCGCACAGGATCAACAGAATGACGATGACGATCAAGCCGCGCTTCGCGGTCGATGGCCCGGTTTCGTTGACGCTGGGCATGCCGCGTTCTTCGCCCGGCAGCGAATCAACGGCCTGTTCAGGATTGTTTTGATTGCTCATTAGTTGATCTCCCCGGCTTTGATGACGCGCTTCACGCCCGGAACCGTCGTGCCCTGATTGGCTGGCACGCCGTCAGGGTCGAAGCTGTCGTTGTAGATACCCACGACCGCGTTACCGAGGCGCAGAACCATTTCCTTCGACACACGTTGCAGAACCAACGTGTCCGGCACGGCCGGGTCGATATGGCTGTTCACAAGGCTTTCCGTCTTGTCAGCAGCCACCAAGAACGCCGAAGGGAAGTCCCGGTTGTTCGGGAACTTCAAGTAGGTGAAACGGCCGTCGTCATAGGCCATCGTCGGCGCGATGTTCTCCGAGGCGTCCCCGATCTGCATCGAGTAGTTCCAGTTCCGAGGTTCGGGCTTGGCATCGAGCTTCGCTTGCGCGCGATGCTTTTCAGCCAGCGCCTTTGCCGCCGCCAGTTCATCGGCCGGATACCTGTATTCGACGCGGTACGCGACACGGTTCGCAGGCGCTTTGCCGCTGTTGTTGCTCGGCAGCAGATGCAAGTCGATGTCGTACATGCGGAGGTTCGTTGTCACCATCAAGTTGGTGTCCCACTTGCCCGCTTCCGGTGCCATCGCCGGCACGCCCTGGCCGACGACGACCGACTTCGGTTTGATGTAGAGAATGTTCCGGCGATCCGAGAATTCCCAGCCTTGGGTAAAGCCCGAGGCGACATCCAGAATCGTTTCGCCAGGAGCGAAGACAACGCGGGCACCGAGGCCGGCCACCGCACGCACTACAACCACGTCGCCGGGGTTGTAGTTCACGTACTGGATGCGGTTGTCGAACTTCGAGCCTTGCGGCACGTCGGCCGCGTGGGCGGCACCAAAGGCCGCCGAGAGCGCAAGAATCAAGGCGAGTCGTTTCATTGGACGCTCCCCACCATTTCAGGGTCAACGCGGTAGGTCAGCACTTGAAAGCCGAAGGGGTTCACCAGTCGGGCGCTTTCCTTGATAAGCGCCGTGCTGCGGTACTCATAGGCCACCGTGGCGACCCACTTCGTCACCGTGCCCGGTGCGCCTTCCTGATCGACGCGCTTCGTCGTCTTGATGAAGCGAACGGTTCCGGTGTTCTTGCCGGTCGGAACCACGCTCAGGATTTCAACTGTCGCGCGAACCGTCTTGCCGTAGGTCTTGTCCAGGGCGTCTTTGCCTTCAAAGAGCTGGGCGTAGCCCTGGCCGACGTTCGCCGAGGACAGCAGGCCGACCGTGTTGTAGTCGCGTTGCAGCGTGTACCAGTCGTAGGTTTCGCGGGCGCGCACGTATTGGGCGAGCCAGTATTTATCCATGACCTCATCGCCCGTCACCGCCTTGTCGGTGATAGCCGTCACGATGTCAGGAACGCCTGTCGTGTTGTCCACGCGGATGACGTAGGGCACCGACTCTTTGAGCGGCATCATCATGGCGATGGCGGCAATCGCCAGGACAGCAACACCGACCGAAGCGAAGGCAACGCGCCATGCCCGGCGTTCGGATTTTTCAACGGAGAGCACCCGCGAGGACTCCCAATTGATCGCCTGCTCGAAGACAGGTTTTTCGTCAGTGGGCGTTTCCACCCCAGGTTTCTTTCCGAACATGCTTGTTACTCCCCTTTGGTTTCGTTGGTGACTGGTGCAGGAGCCGCAGGAACGGGCGCTTGCTGGTTGATCTTGACGCGGGGCTTGCCTTCGAGAGAAGGCAAGACCGCTTTGTTAGTCGCGCAGCCCGCGAGGGCGACGACCAACAAGACGACAAATGCTTGCTTCATGAGCGGAGTCCTTCATTGATGTTGACAGGTGCAGGCCAGATTATACTATCTTTGCGGCCAAAGTGCCCTATCTTGGTTATCGTCGGGCGAAAAAAAGCCGCCCTGTTTTTGGTAAAACAGGACGGCCTTTTTGCTCTTATTGCTTGACAGAACCGCCAGTGGCTTTGCCCCAGTTCTTGCCCATGTTCTGCATGACGTGCTGCCGATAGGCCGGGTTCCACATCGTGTTCCCCGCGACCAGATGGTTTGCCCGGCGAGCCGTGACCATCATCCCCGATTGCATGTCGCGCCGCGTGGTCATCGGGTTGGCGATGTTGCCCGCCGTCTTCGCGGCGTTCAGGCCGCCCGAAACCGGCGACATCAAGTGACGGATGCCCATAGCAGCCATCGAGACGCCACCGGCCAGCCCGGAGGCCATGCCGCCCGCTTGCAGGATGATCCAGCAGAGAACGCCCGTCAGCGCCCCGATTTGCAGAGCTGCAAACATCGGGTTGCTGTCACCATCGCCGGAGAAGTCAGCGCCGGCAATGAATGCGTCGTATGCCTTCATGGCGAAGGTCATCACGATTGCCATGATGACGATGGTCAGCACGTAGTTCATGACCTGGGAGAACCAGCTATCGAAGAACCGGGCCGTGGCCGGGAACATCAAGGCCACGATGAACAGCGGCCCAAGCGCGAACATCACCGCAAGCGAGAACTTCGCCACGATGACGACCGCGCCGCCGAGCATGGCGACCAACACCGTGCCAGCGGCCACCACGATACCGGCGATGGCCCAGCCCAACACAGAGCCGAAATTCCAGCCGGCTTCGTCGGCCCGCTGGAAGCAGATGCCGACCAGCTCGAAGCCCTTGCCCATCGACTGATCCAGCACTTGATAGATGTTCATCGGAGTGCCGCCGCTTGAGTTCATCGCCTGCGACAAGCCGCCTTCCAGGCCATTGATGGCACTCATCACGCCGCTGATGTAGCCGTCAGCGGTCAGGGCGAAGAAGGCAATGATGATGATCTTCAAGCACTGCTTTACGAACGTCCAAAACGGCGATTCGACGGCACCCGTCGAAATCGCATAGCCGGTCATGGTGATGTAGAGCGTTACCCCTGTCAGCACGACCATTTGCAGGGCGAACATGAGGCTGGACGCGGCCGGTTGCACGAACGCATCCGTCGCGTTCTTGACCGTCTCGCCAATGAATTGAAAAACCATCGGGTCCATAGTTCAACTCCCTGACTTATGTTGTGGTTGGATGCGAGATAGAGCGCGAACAACCTTCGTCGCCCAGCCGATGGATGTAATGACCTTGACCGCTTCGAGGCACAAGAACAGGAAGACGATTGCCTTGAAGGAGGCAAGAACGAACGACCAAAAGGGCGCGTCGATAGCGCCCGTTGACAACGCATAGCCCGTCAATGCGATATAGAGCGTGACGCCTGTAGCGAATAGGAATTTCATCGCCAAAAACAGCTCAAGAGCGACGGGCTGGATACTCATAAATTCCATGATTCCCCGCCTATTTTTTGTTGATGTCGTCAGCCGTCAATGGCTTGACCGGGCTGACGCCGCCGCCCTTCGCGCTCCATGTGGAGGACGAATCGGCGCGGCTGGCGTTCACGCAATTGGGCGTGGCGGCCAGCTCGCCGGGGTTCGCTTTGCACTTCGCCAGGACTTCGGCGCGTTCGGCCTTGTGGGCCTTGTACCAGTCCACGGTTTGAACGACTTCGGCCGGCGCTGCCGGCTTGTCTTCCTTGCACCCGGCCAACATCGACAGCGTGCCCGCTACAACCAGCAAAACGGTCAGTTTTTTCATTCGGTGAATCTCCTATTTGGGGACAGCGGGCGTGCTGCCCATCGTCATCGGGTTATGGTGACAGAAGCCGCACCAGGTGGCGCGGCTTCTGTCGCCAACTGGCTTAGTTGCTGAACGACAGCGGCTGCACCTGAATGGGCTTCTTTGCCGCCCAGGTCTTGGCCTGAATCTCGCGTTGCCGCTGGGCCTGCACCTTTTCTTCGGCCTGCGCGACCATCGCGTAGAGCTGCAACTTCGTTTGCTCGTTCTGGATGTTCGCCTGTTCGGCCGCGATCCGGCCTTGCAGTTCGGCGATGGCCTTCGGGTCGGACGTGTCGTTGATCTTGGCCATGAGCTGGTCAATCTGGTTGATCCGGCCCTTGGCCTTGTCGTAGGCGTCCAGGGCAAAGCCCTTGTCCTGCGATGCCTTCACGGCCCGCGCTTCGCACGCCTTGCGCTGATCGCCTGCACTGACGCGCTCGCAGCTATCGAAAATCTTGTTCGCGTCGTACACGGCCTTGGCCGTGCCGCTCAGACCGTCATAGCCGCCGTTTTTCACGGCGTCATAGACACCCTGCCAGTCGTTCGGCAGGTAATCCCGCAGCGCGGGATTGTTCATGATCGTGCCCAAGCCGCGCGAGCCAGTCAGCGATTCATATTGCTGCTTGGCCTGTTCGATCTGGCTCATCATTTGGTCATACTGCATCTTCCACTTCGCAATCGTTTCGACCTGCTGGGCGATGCTTTGCGCGATGGATGCGCCGTCAGTGACGGGAATTTGCGCGAACGCTGCCGAAGACATCAGCGCCGACAGCGTGACGCCGAGAAGAACCTTTTTCATTTTCATGCTGATTACCTCACCACTTGGAGTTTTGAAGACGCCACGCGAGCCTTGCGGCGCTCGTGGAACACTGGAAGCCAGTTGTCGGGGTTGTCGCCAACCTCGGCAATGACTTCATCCAGCAGTTCGTTGTTATCGAGACTGCCCGACAAAATAGCCAGCTCATCATCAAAGCCGCCAAGATCAAGACGCCCAATCATGGACGTGTGGCCTTGCTTGATAAGGAACATCCGGCTTTCCTCGCCCATGCTGCGGATGATTTCAAACTCCGCGACCGAGCATTTGAACCCTTCGGTGTATTCGATGAAGTCGGCCTTCGGATTAGGAAGGTAGATTTCAGTCGCCACCTGTTGCACCAGGGACGATGCGATTTTCGACTTCAACAAGCTGCTGGGCATTTGTGTCGCAAACACGCCCAGGCCGTTTTGCTTGCGGATGGTCAATTGCTTGTTGCCGGCGAACTCCGAGAACGCTTCGTCATCGACCCACTTCCACGCCTCATCCATGAAGTACATGAAGCGGCGGCCGTCGATGATCGTGTCCATGCGATGGAGCAGGTACATCGAAATGGGCGTGCGAACGTCGGCGTTATCGAGAAAGTCGGTGCCGTCGAAGCCGTAGTTGTTATGCGTGGTGAAGTCGATTTCATCGTTCGGGCAATCCAGCACCCACGCGAGCGGGCCTTGCTTGCCCCGGCCGTCGTCGTAGCACCACCGCGACAGGCGCTTTGCCACGCTGTTTTCGCGGTCTTCCTTGTCCGTGCCTTCGGTCATGTTTTGCAGCACGGTAGAGAGCCGGCGAAGCTGGCGAGGCATCCGCATGACGGTTCGCACCGCATGGCTGATGCGATGTTCATCCGTCGTGGTGACGCGGTTGTGTTCGCCGGACACCAGAACCTTAATCAGCTTTTCGAGGAAAAGGATGTTGGATTCGGTCGGCTCCATTTGCATTGGCTGGAAGCCGGTCGGCTTGCCGTTCTTCACGGACAGATACTTGCCGCCGATAGCCTTGATACACAGCTTCGCGCCTTCGTCCTTGTCGAAGAAAACCGTCGTGAAGCCCATCGGCGCATTGGTCTTGAACTTCTGCGACTCGACCAGCAGCGCGTTCAGCATCACGGTTTTACCCGCGCCGGACTGGCCGATCATGCGGGTATTGCCGAGCAGCTTTTTGTCGTAGGCGTCTTCGTCGCCCTTCGAGTAGTGAAAATTGAAGTACAGCGGCTGGCCCGAAGGCGTCTTGAACAGCGTCACGGCATCGCCCCAAGGGTTGCCGTCACGCTTGCCGGCCGTGAAGTTGTGGAACGACGAGAGGCCCGCAAAATTCTTGCTGGTCAGGCCCGCGATGCGAGGCCGGTACGACCAATTGCAAGGCAGTTGGGCATAGAACGCGGAATCGGTGGCCGTGGCGACCAGGGCGGCCAAAAAGCCGCGATCCTGAATGATCGTCATGGCCGACGTGGTGTTGCGGCGCACCTTTTCCACCGAGTCGCCAAAGATCATGAGCGAATAGTGATATTCGCCCATCGTGAACTCGCCCTGAATCAGTTGGTCGATGGCGGTCTTCATCTGCTGAATCTGCGTCGCGCTGCCGTCTTCGGCGTTCTGGAGCTGCTTCATTTGCTTTTCCAGAAACTCTTTGCCCTGGCGCTTCGCCATGAAGCTGTAGGACTGCGTGACGACGTACTCGTAATCCTCGTACATCAAGCCATTGAGAATCCCCGGCTCCGTGTGCGCGGTGTAGTCCTTGAAGTCCACACACTGCGCATAGCGGGTTTTGGTCGGCGAGCGAATTTCAATTGTCTCGGTGCCGACGAACACCCAGGCCGTGCCCAGGTATTCATTCAGCGGTGCCGATGGCACGCGCACTTTCTGCCATTCGCCAGAAATGAGGAAGTTCAAGAAGGTCAAAGCGTGCGAGCAAAGCACGCCGTTTTCATCTTCGTAGGTGGTCAGTTCTTCCAGCCCATAGCGGCGCATGCTGGATTCGATCTGATAGGCCACTTCGTCCAGCTTGCGGATTGCCGCGCGCTGATCGTTCATGATTTCAGCGTGCGAGCGGCGGGCCGTCTTCGCCATCGCCTTGTCCATGCGCGACGGCATGGGGCGATAAACGACCGTCAAATACAGCTCGTTTGCCATCATGCGATAGCCGGCAAAGCTGTCGAAATACTTCTTGTCGAAGTCGCGGCAGAAATTGTTCTCAAACGTCGATTTGAGCCTGTCCGAAGTCTGGCGGCGAACGCTATGCGACCACAGCGCGACGTGGTTCGACCCGATGGAGCGAAACAACGTGTTCAGTTGATCCTTGCGCAGAAGCATGTCTTCCGCGTCGGCCGTCTCGAAACTGATGCCGCTCAGTTTCCAGATACGCATGAAGTCACCGTCTTTGGTGACGATGGTGTTCGGCGAAACGTGGCTGCTGTACGGCACAAAGGGCGCGACCGCCCTTTCATTGCTTACTTGCTTGAGATATTTAGGTTGTGCAGACATATCGCCTCACTTGCGTTTTTTGAACGCGAAGGGGCTGTAGGCCGATGCCTTCCAGAACTTCGCGTTGTGGTTGTAGTTGACGCCGCGAAACAGCAGTTTCAGGCCCAAGAGCCTGAACTGCTGATCGTCCGACTTGGCGATTTGTCGCATCGTCAAGATGATGGGAACGAGCGTGGCCGCGAAAAACACCGTCGTCCAAACGCTCAGGAGGATCACCACGACCGAGACGGCGGCCAGCGGCACCAATGGCACGCCGAACATCATCGCCGGCCGCGTGCAACCCTTAAACAGCGGGTCGCGCGGATCGAATTCTTCCATTGGTGCCGACATACCCGCCCCTTAACCCAGCAGGTAGCCGGCCAGCTCGGCCGCGCCACCAATCAGCAGACCACCGGCCAAAATCTTGCCGCACTCGGCCATGTCGGCGTGCTTGAACAGGAACTTGTAGCCGGCCCACATGATGGCGATGGTGACGACACCAATCGAGATACCGCGCAGGACGACCAGCACGTTTTCGACGAAGGTATTCACCTTGTCCAAGCCGCCTTGCGCGAACGCAGGTTCGGCGGCCATGAGAGCGAGGCCCAGGAACACGGCCATGATGGAAAGCGCCTTGGCGGTGCTGTTGTTGTTGATCGTTGCTTGCATGTGAAAACTCCAAAAGTTGTTAGTCAGTGTCGGCGGGTTGTCCGGCCCGCCTATCCGGTTTGAAAGTTGTAGCCGCGTCATTGCATGGTCGATAGCTCCCCCTGATTGCGTTCCCCACATTATACGATAACCAACGCCAAAATATACCATCTTGGCAGGCAAATTTAGGCTTTCTTGGTGACGGCTTTCTTGGGCGCTCGCTTGACGGGCTTGCCCTTGTCGTCATCCATGATGTTCTTGCAGCCTTCCTTGAAGCCGCTGCAACCCCACCAGTAGCCGTACTGCCCTTTGCGCCGATACATCGGCTTCGAGCAGAGCGGGCAAGGTGCCGTTTTCACGGCGACAGGCTTGCCCTTTTCGTCGTCCAAGAAGGTCTTGCAGTCTTCGCCAGTGCAGAACCAGCCGAAGCCGCCCTTCGGCTTGCCGGTTTCCTTGTCCTTCTTCTGGTAGCGCCGCAAGGGTGCCGCCTTGCACTTCGGGCAGGTATGCACCGTGGGTTCGACGGGCTTGCCCTTGTCGTCGTCCATGAAGTGCTTGCAATCCTCAGTGGAGCAGGCCCACAGGAAGCCGCCGCCCGTCTTGCGCTTGAACCGGCGCATGGTGCCGGTGCCGCACTTCGTGCAGGCGTAGGTCTTGCGTTCAGCGGGCTTGTTGTCCACGTCATCCATGAAGGTCTTGCACTCGGCGTTCGTGCAGCACCAGAAAGGCGTCTTCCCGGCCGGCGAATAGCGCCGTAGGCCGCTTTCGCACTTCGGGCAAGGGAAGCGTGGCTTCATGGCCCCGCTGCTGCCTACGGCCTCAATATCGGCCTGCAACTGGACGAACGCGGGTTCGACCACCTCGACATAGCCGCAATTGCCATCGGCAATCACGTCAAGTTCTTCTTCCAGGCCGCGCGTGAAGGCCAGTTCGATGAAGGCAAATTCGGCCTTCACCAACTGATCGACCAGCAGCACGCCGGTTTCCGTGGGTTCAAGGAACCGCTTCACTTCGCCCAAGTAGCCCTTGCCCATGATGTTCTGCATGATGGCCGGGTAGGTGGACGGCCGCCCTACGCCTTCGGCTTCGAGCTTGGCAATCAAGCTGGCCTTGGTGAAGCGCGCGGGCGGCTTCGTCTCCTTGCGCAGCAGCTTGCCGGAATCGGCTTGCTTGGCCGATCCGACATCGAGCAAGGGCACCTTGCCGCCGCTGGCGTCGTCTTCGTCGCCGTCGCCGGCTTCCTCATCCTTCACCGCGTCCTTGGCGGTCAGCACGCGCCAACCCTGTTCAACGAGTACGCGGCCTTTGGCCTTGAACTCGAAGGTTTCCGCTCCGTCCGTGGCTTCCAGCGTGACGGTGTTCACCTTGTACCTGGCATCGGCCAGTTGCGAGGCAACCGACCGTTGCCAGATCAGCCGGTAAAGGGCGCGTTGCTTGTCGTCTTCCCCGGCTTCTTCCACGTCGATATGCGTCGGCCGGATGGCTTCGTGCGCCTCTTGCGCGTCACCCTTCGCCTTGAACTTGCGCGGCTTGTCCGGCAGCGCCCAGCCCTTGCCCTGGGCGAAGGTGCGAATCTCCGCGTTCGCTTCGTCGCTGAAATTCACGCTGTCGGTGCGGATGTAGGTAATCACGCCCTGTTCAAACAGCTTTTGCGCGAGCTTCGCCGTCACTTCCGGGTCAAGTTTCAGGCTCACGCTTGCCGCTTGCAGCAGCAAGGAAGTGGAGAACGGCGACGGCGGCGATTGCTTCGCCGGGCCGCTGTCCGCGTCCGTTACCCGGAACTGGCGGCAAGCCGCTGCACGGTTTGCCAGGGCTTCATCGAGCACATAGGGCTTGTCTTCGCTGACGAACGGCTTCGTGTTCCATTCGGCTTGCCAGGACTCGCCATCGAAGGCCACGACCGCGCCGAAATGGCTTGTCTTCTTGAACGCCTTGATGCGGCGTTCCTGATCGACCACAAGGCGCACGGCCGGGCTTTGCACGCGGCCGGCCGACAACGACATGCCCAGCATGTCGGAGAGCAGCGGCGACACCAGATAGCCGTACATGCGATCCAGGGCGCGGCGCGCTTCCTGGGCGTGCACAAGGTCATAGTCGATCTTGCGGGCCTTGTTCAAGGCCGCCTTAATCACGTCGGGCGTGATGGCGTCGAAGGTGACGCGCATGTACTCGGATTCGTCCAGGCCGAGCGTTTCTTTCAGGTGCCACGCGATGGCTTCGCCTTCACGATCCGGGTCGCTGGCGAGGTACACCATTTCGGCGTTTCTCGCTTCCTTGCGGATGCGTGCAACCCGTTCTTCACCACCCGGAAAGGTGCGGCCCTGCACCGTCGCGGGCGGGATGAATTCATAGTTGAGCGTGAAGCCCGGTTGCTCGATCCCCAGGTCATTGCGCGGCAAGTCGCGGATGTGGCCCACGCTTGCCATGACCTTCCAATCGCTGCCGAGAATGGATTCCAGCTTTTTGATTTTGTTCGGGCTTTCAACGACCATCAATTTCATAAATCCCCCTTAGAAAACAATGGCCGAGCTGGCCGGCGCGGGCTTGTCGGCCGGCGCTTCATTGGCGACACCTTCGGGCTGGCCAGGAGCTGCACCAGTCGCCAACGGTTGCAGCTTCGCCGCCCCGCTGTCGGCAGTTTTCGGACGAAGCAAAACCGGCGCATTGTCCGAAGGCAATGCAGCCGGTTGCGTGGGTTGAGCTTTGAGAGCAGCCGGGGCCGCTGCGCCGGCCGCCTTGTCAAACTGCGGCTTGGGGCCGCTGCCCGTCTGGATCGACGGGACTACGGGGATTGCCTGCGGCTGCACCCCGGCGCTGGCAAGCACCTTTTGCACATAGCTGGGCTTGCCGGCCACGTCGGGCTTGAAGCCGCGAGTGAAGTTCCCCGAGTAGTAGCAGGAGAAAGCCGCGTGCAACGCGGCTTGAGGCTCAGGCGTGCGCTTGGAGGCGCGAACGTAGCAGTCTTCGAGAATTTTCGAGCCGACTCGAAGACTGGTGCAAGCGTCGAACGCTTGCTCATAGGTGATTTGGTACTTCGGCAGGTTGTAGCGATTGACCTGCGCAACGCCCAGCGAAAAATTCCAACCATCCGATTCGAGCTGCTGCGCCGTGGCTACGGCTTCTTCGCGGCTCTTGGGTTGCCGAGCGAGTCGCCCGCCGACAACGCCGATTGCGTAGGGGTTATAGCTCGACTCGACATTGACGACGGCCGCCATAGTCTGCGGCGCTACCGTCGGGGCGCACTCTTGCGCGAGTGCCAGAAATTCCAACATGGTTCCGTCTCCAATTCGTCACATCTTGACGGGAACCATAATAGCATATCTTGGTAATCATAGATCACCTTTTTTGGTCGTCTTCTTGGCCTTCTTTTCCGGTTGTGGTACGGCGGTCACAGGGGCCGGTGGTTCGCCTGCTGGCGGTAACTGTTGGTTTCTCAAAATCTCTACGCTGTCCGTTGGATAAGCCATTTTCAGGTGATCGTTCAGGCGCTTTAAGTCCTTGAAAAGCCTGGGTTGATCGCGTTCGCGGCGAGTAGTCAGATACCACTCTTTGTTTCCCGCCCATTTCAATTGAGCTACGACATAGAACCCGTCCGGTGTTTCAGCAATGGTCAGTTTTTTCAACGTCTGCTGTTGCACGGCCAGTTCTAGATCGCCCTCCAAAATGCTGTTGGCGGGACTACATGGGGTTCGATTCATGTGTGTCCTGTCGTTGGGTGCGGTCATGTCTGAAAGCATCCTATTTTAAAGCCAAAACGATGTATTTTGGTAGTCGTTCATAAGTAATCCGGTCGAAAAATTGTTGCAAGTCTCAAGTAGCATGCTCGCCCCGGCCTTGCCGGGTACGGGCTTTCGTGCTGCGCATCGAGCCTTGTTCCAAGTCTCGACCCCTTCGGGCTTCAATCCCTCTCGGTTGCGCGACTCCGCGCGCTGGGCGGCACCTTGGCGACAGCCCTGCCGCCCTGGTTGCCCCTTCCTGTCGCCAAATTATAGCGTTTTGGCGACCAAAAGACGACAAGAAAGCCGTTTCTGTCACCAAAGCCGGCACCATTTCCTTGACACCGGCCTGACGCGCCGGTCTTCGGTTTTTTGCCTTGGAAAACTATAAAAAATAGTAGTTGCGGCTTGTGGAGCTTGTGGGCAACGGGCGACCTGTTGGCAGGGTGTGGGCAACCGCTTGCGGTTGTCCATCGCCCTGTCACCAGGGAACCGCGTAGCGGTTAGCACGGAATCCGGCCGCGCCGGATTGTCCATAAATCCACATGCTCTGACTCCCGCCCACGTCATCGACTTGGAGACACCGCGGCGACCTGGCCAGCTCCTTTTTGTCGCCAAAGACCCAGGCCCGCCGCCTTGGTGACAGATCCCGCCGGCGCCGGCGGATCTGTTGTCACCATCACCGGGCTTTGCCCTTCCAGGCACGCCGCGATGAATCGCCGCGTTCCAGGGGCACCGGCAGACTCGTTCCGAGACTGCCACCGGGCTTACGCCCTTGAACACCCCAAGGCGGGCGCTGCCCGCCTGTTACAGCGGTTCCCGCTGAATTAGGCCGTGGTCACGTCCAGGCCGCCTTGCTGCGGGTTGTGCGGCTTCGCTGAATACCTTTCGCCTGCCCTAAACGGTAGTCCGGCCATGCCATCGCTCCAAGGGCCGGGCTGCGCCCTGAAATCCTCACCCGTTCGCACTCGCTGCGCTCCCTTGCGCTGCGGCTTCCGGTTTCTCCCTTTCCGCGCTGTCCTGTCCGGCCCACCTACGGGCTTCACGGCGAAAGGCACTCAGCGAAGCAAGTTCACACAACGAAAGGCGGACACCGACATGACACACCAATCACAAATTCAAAAGCAAAACACCCCGGCTCAAGCATCTAGCAAAGCAAGTGTTGAAGCCCAAAACCTCAAGAGCTACCGCATCGAGGCCAGTGTCACGAACCCGGAAAACACCGCCGAGCGCGGCAACCTGCACGACTACCACGTCGCCATTGATCGCACGAAGGCCAACGGGCACGCGCGGAATTTCTGGCGTCAAGGCTATTGGGTGGAGGTGTACGACAACGAAACCAACGAGCTGATGGCCGGGCCTATCGACCCCGATGCCGCCCTGCCCTCTTACATCGTTTGATCGCCAAAGGAGCCTAGACCATGACCCGTTTCATTCCAGCCAACGCCGAAACCCGCGAATTCCCCGCCGCTGCCGTCGTCGCCTACTGCTACCAGAGCGACCGAGGCCCGGCATTTGTGGCCTACAAGGGCCGCCAGAGCAAGCCGGCCCGGTTCTATGCCTTCCCGAGCGAAGAACGCCGGGACGCGAACCTTGCCGACTTCGTGAAGCAGCAAACCGAGGCGGAAGACTGGAAGCGCGCCCGTCGTGAAACCGGGCATGGCTTGGCCGTGGGCGACATCGTTTATTCGTGCTGGGGCTACGAGCAAACCAACGTCGATTTTTTCGAGGTTGTCCGCGTGCCGTCTGGCCGGTCGGCCGTCGTGCGCCAGATCGAAAAGGAAGTCACCGAGAGCGGAGCGGGCAGCATGAGCGGCCGAGCCATTGCGAAGCCGGGCCAGTTCCAGGCGACCGCCAAGGAGGCCACGCACCGCGCGGCCGGCCTGCACTGCCTCACTGGTGGCAAGACGGCCCCTGGCAGTCTCAGCAAGTGGGATGGTCGGCCGCTTAGTGTGTCGTGGTACGCCTAACCGGCCACCACGTTTAGGCAGAAATAAAGCCGCGTTTGTGTGTTTTCATCTACCAAGATGGTATATAATGGAATCACACAACGGGCAATTTGGTAAGGAGCTACAGCCATGAACAACGAGCGCCGCAAGCAGATCGAGAACATCAAGGGCCGCATTGCCGCCCTGCTGTCCGAAGCCGAGAACATCAAGACCGACGTGGAGGCGATCCGCGACGACGAACAGGAGTACCGCGACAACATGCCGGAATCGTTCGGCGAGGGCGAGAAAGGCGAGAAGGCAGACGCCGCGATTGCCGCGCTTGAACAGGTCATTGAAGACCTTGAAAGCCTGATCGAAAACGACTTCGACGGCCAGCTCGACACCGCCGCCGAGTAAGCCCAGGACGCAGAAACAAGATTCCCCGGCATGGCTGCAACCATCCGGGGAGTGACCGCCAACCACCAGTTCTAAGGAAGTGAAGCGATGCCGGATATTAACAAGATTGCCGAACAGATTCGACTTGCCTTTGCGACGGGCAAGCCCTGCAAGGTGCCGTTGATGACCATGCGCGACTTCGGCCGGTTGCTTGACCTGCTGGAAGACGACGAGCGCGCAGCCGCCTAAGCGCAGCGCCGCGAAATTTGTCCATGACCAAATCGAACCACACCGGAGAAGCCGCCATGAGCCAGACCCCGAACACCATCGACATAACCCCGACGTGGGGCGAGTGGGCCAACATTTACCGCCGTCTGGCCGAGACGGGCGAAACCAAGGCCGTGCGCGAGCTGCGCGCCGACTTCGCCAAGGCGATGGCCGCCGCTGCTGCGCTGAATGCGATCCGCTCGACCTTCACCGACGCGCAGGCCGAAATCGTGAGCAAGACCGTCACGGCCGAGCTGTCGAAACAGGGCTACTAAGGGGCCGCCATGCGCTACGCAGACACCACCGAAGCAAAGGCCGTGCGGGCACGCCGGCAGGCATTGCGGCGCGGCCAGGGCATCGACCTTCTGGCCGAGCGGGCGCGACTGGTGGCGTTCTGGCGCAAGTGCGCCGAGACGAACCCGGCCTATCGCCCGCATAACGGCGCGTGGTGGTCGGTGTTCACTTGGAACCCCTGTTTTCGCCGCTTGCTCTTGCCGACGCTGCGCGCCCGGCAGGATGCACGCGACCGCGCGCACCGCGAGCAGTACGCCGCCGAGCTGCGCGAGTCGTCGCGCAAGTGGGAACAGCAGAAGGCCGAGCGCAAGGCCGCCAAAGCCCGCGCGAAGCTGCCCCAGCTCGATCTACTCGACTTGGCGACAGAAACGCCGCCAGGCCTCGATGCACCAGTCACCAAAGCAAGGGCAATGCAATGAAGGAATGGAATGTGTACGTGGACGGCCGCTATGTCGGCACCGTCAACGAAGAAACCGAAGCACTGGCGCGGCTCGCCGCGTTCAGCAAGTACGACGTACCGGACGACGCGGAATTGTCCGTGTCGCGCCGCTAACCCACTCAGGAGGCAAGACGATGGAAACCTATCAGCAGATACACGACTTCACCCCGACCGGCGCGGAGCGTTTCGCCGCGTTCCTGGCCGCCCAGGCCCGGCCCGACGTGAACGCCGAGGCGTGCCGCATGGAATGCCTTGGCGTCATGGAAGACAACTTGAACGGCAGCACCGCCGCGCCCCTGTCGTGGGAGCTGGGAGCCTTCGAGAGCGCCACCGGCAAGCCCGCGACCTTCACCGCCGAGCTGGCGGATTTGATCGTTGAAACCGTGAACCCGACCGAGTGAACCGCGCCATGCAGTCGATGACCCTTGAACAGCTTCGCACGACGTTTCACGCGGGCGGCTTGGCCGCCGCGCGAGTCGTGGCGACCGGCAAACGCTTTCATGCCGTGGCCGATACGAAGGGCGGCGACCGGGTTGTTTTGGTGCGCCATTCGGACACCACGGCCCGCGCTTTCAGTGACCCCGGCACCGCCCTTAAATTGCTGCGCGACATCGGCTTTCGGGTTGTCACCGTCGATATGACGGATTGGCAGCCAAGCCAAGGCGCGCTTTAGCTCAGGAGAGCCAACACCATGAAGACCCTGCGCATGATCGCCCTGCCCTTGCTGCTGGCCGTTCTCAGTGGCTGCGCCACGAACGGCGGCCCGTACTACTACGGCGGCACCGGCTACCGCATGCACAACATTGGCGGCCTGCCCGTGTCCGGTTCGCTGGGCGTCAATGTCACCCCGCGCGGCCTGATGTTCAATCCGAACATCGTGATTCGCCCCTCTTACGTCGATTGGAAGAAGAAGTGAGGTTTCGCCCATGTTCAAACTGATTTTGGTTGTCCTGGCCTTCGTCGCGGTTGCCGCGCTGGTTGACCTTGGCGGGTCGGACGAGCGCGCCGAGCAGGCCCGCTATGCAGCGCAGCGCATCGAGAGCCAGGACGCCATCTTGACCGGCCTACAGGCCATGAATGACGCCGCCGTGAGCGAGTTCGCCAGCGACTGGCGAAAGGCGTTCCCGGAGCCGTCGCCGGCCAAGCTGTCCGAGCTGCGCGACATCGAGCAGCGCATCAAGAACGACAAGGCCGCCGCCGTAAAAATGACGCGCGCCTACAAGATGAAGAACAGCCCGTTTTGCAATGGCGAGGTGAAGGCGGTTGTCTCGCTGTCGTCGCCAGATTGCCCGCCCGGTCTTTGACCCACCAACCACAGGAGAACCACCAATGAGCAATGAAAACTGGATTGCGCACGCCTACCCCTTGCAGCAAGTGACGATCAAGCTACAGGGCACGCGGCACAGCGACAAAGCCGCCATCGTCGCCCAGCTTGAAACCGTGCTTGCACGACTCAAGGCGGGCGACACGTCCGGGCAAGATCATGACGACGATTTCGGCTATGCCTTCGAGTACGTCCAGGCCGTGCCCGGCCCTTCGTTCTTCGATGCCCCGGCCGGCTCCGAGTGACCGCAGAATGCCGATGTCTTGCCCGGTTCGACCGGGCTTTTTTTCGCGCTGAAACTGTCTTGCGATGGTGACAGCCTCACGTCCTGGCCAGCTCGCCTTTGTCGCCAGCGTGCGCCCGCAGCAGCGCGCACACGCGCTTGACTTGGCTTTGACTGCATCCGGCCAGCTTCGCGGTTTCCGCGATGCTGTTGCCGCCCGCTCGCAGTGCCGCGATGCGTTCGTGCATGGCCGTGTCAGGCGTGCGGCCGGCGTAGCGGCCCGCAGCCTTCGCCAATTCGATGCCCTGGCGCTGGCGTTCGCGCCGGTCTTCGTAGTCGTCATGCGCCATTTGCAAGGCCAGCTTCAAGAGCATGTCTTGCACCGACTCAAGGACGATGCGGGCCACGCCCTGCGTGCCGGCCGCCAGTTCGCCCAGGTCGATGATGCCGGGCACCGCCAGACGTGCGCCCTTCGCGCGGATCGAGGCCACCAACTTTTCGGCGTCTTCCAGGGGCAAGCGGCTGATGCGGTCGATTTTCTCCGCAACCACGGCTTCACCGGGTTGCAGATCATCAATCATGCGCAGCAGCTCGACGCGATCCGCGCGAGCGCCCGACGCCTTTTCGCGGTAGATGCCGGCGACGTAGTAGCCCGCCGCCCTGGCCGACGTGGCGATGGCCTCTTGCCGGGCCAAGTCCTGCGCGTCAGTGCTGACCCGCATGTAGATGCGGGCCACCTTGACCGGCGCGGCCGGGGTGTCTGCTTTCTTTGTCGCCATCGTCTTAGCCTTTTTGGGTATACCCAAAATGACCAGGAGGCCCGCATGAAAGTCGCACGCATCTACCTGCGCGTGAGCTGTCATTTTCAGAAGACGACTGCACGGAATATCAGGAGTCGGCTGCACTGGTGGATTGCAGCGCGGTGTACAGGGCCGTCTTGCTCACCTTGAGCCGTGTAGCGGCCTCTCGGACATTAAGCCCGTTGGCGATGTGCTCCCGCGCTCGCTGCAACTTGTCGGCGGTGACAACCGGCTTTCGCCCGCCCTTCCTCCCACGAGCGGCGGCGGCAGTCAACCCGGCCTTGGTGCGCTCGCGGATCAAGTCGCGCTCGAACTGGCCCAGCGCGCCGAACACGTGGAAGATGAGCCGCCCGCCTGGCGTGGTGGTGTCGATGGCTTCCGTCAGAGAACGGAAGCCGACGCCTCGCGCTTCCAGCGCGCCTATCGTTTCGATTAGGTGCGGCATAGAGCGCCCGAGCCGATCCAGCCGCCAGACGGCCAGCACGTCGCCGTCGCGCAGGTAGGCCAGCGCATCAGCCAAGCCGGGGCGGTCGGCCTTGGCCCCGGAAGCCGTGTCCTCGAAAACGCGCTCGCAGCCTGCCTTGCGTAGCGCATCCGTCTGCAAGGCGGTGTCCTGTTCCGCCGTCGATACCCGCGCATAGCCGATCAGTGCCATTTGCCGCCTCTCTTGTCCGTCATTCCGTCCGCCTATCTTAATGTCCGACAACCCGTTGTGCAATAACTTTGCTGGACAGTGTCCGGCATGGCCGACTAATGATCGTTTGACGGACATTGACGGTAAGGCATTTTTGCATTACTATGTGAAGCATCAACCTTGATTGCGAGGGCAAACCACCATGACCACATTGACCGTTACCGCACGGGGACAAGTGACGTTTCGGAAGGACGTACTGCAACACCTCGGCATCAGGCCAGGCGACAAGATCGAGCTGGACTTGTTGCCAGACGGTCGGGGCGTGCTCAAGGCGGCACGGCCCGCAGGGACGATAGCCAGCTTTGTCGGCCTGCTCGCGGGCAAGACGCAGAAGGTTGCCACCATCGAAGAAATCAACGAGGCGGCGGCGCAAGGCTGGGCAGGTAAGCAATGAAGGTCGCAGTCGATACCAACGTCCTTGTGCGTGCGGTTGTGCGTGACGATCCCGCACAAGCGGACGTTGCCGCCGCAGTCTTGACCGACGCCGAGTTGATCGCGGTCGCGCTGCCGTGCCTATGCGAATTTGTTTGGGTGCTGCTGCGTGTCTACGGCTTCCAGCAAGCCGACGCGGCCAGCGCGATCCGGGCACTACTGGCCGCCGCGAATGTGGAAGTGAACCGGCCTGCCGTGGAGGCTGGCTTGCTGGTGCTCGACGCGGGCGGAGACTTTGCCGATGGCGTCATTGCCTACGAAGGCAACTGGCTTGGCGGGGAAACCTTCGTTTCCTTCGATAAGAAGGCGGTGGCACTTCTCACGGCGCAAGGGCAATCAACGCGCCTTTTGTGACGGACATGAGCATGAACGAATTCCGCCGACTGGCCGCGAAGATCGACCAACACATGCAGCAGCTTGCCGCCCAGGGTGTCAGCGAGGCCCATGCCATCATCAATCGCATGATGGGGTACGGGCCTGACCTGCACAGGATTTGGGTCGGCACATCCGATCAGCAGCTCATGGCGCTGTCCCGCGAGTTCCCAGGGTTCTACCGCTACGCCCGCATCATGGAAGAGGCATCCGAAGCCGAGCGCCGCAAGGCTTCGCGGCCCTATGACGGCATGGCCGAGTTCTCCGAACAGCACAAGCAAATGGGCGCGCAACTGCTGACCACGGCGGCCACGCTTGAGCGTGGCTACCAGGCGTTTCGTGCGAGCGGCAGTCTCCAAGACTTCCGGCCTCAGCTCGACGAGCTGGGCCGCCTGCATCGGCAATGGCTGTCCGACCTGGAAGCCTTCAAAGACTCGCTGCGCACGCAGGGCGCAGAACCCAAGGTGCTGGAATACGTGAACGAGGCTTTCGGCCGCCTGGCCGAGCGCATCAAGCAGCTTGCCGGTTGATCGCCGGAATTTTCGGCGGTTCCGGCTTTGTCGCGCCGTGCACAAGAGTTCTGAGCAATTCCGATCTCTCGCGGCGCTTCGTGCATAGAACTTCTGACCGTTCCCGGTCAGAAGTTCTATGCACACACGGCGGCCAGCCCAGTGAACTGGTGCAGTCGCCTTCTGAAAACGACACTAAATTGGCTACCCTGTTGTTAGCCACCCTAAATAGCCATGTATGTGCATTGACGATGCAATGCCCATACATTAAAATAGAGGCTGGCTTATAAGCCAATTTGCCAAATTTTGAAAGAGGTACACGCCATGTCCAAAGAAGTGCAAATGACGTTCCGCGTTGAGCCGGAATTGCGCGCCGAGTTTTCCGACGCCGCTTTGCTGGAAGACCGCCCCGCCGCCCAGGTGCTGCGCGAATTCATGCGGGCCTATGTCAACCAATCGCGCGAGCGCGGCCACAGCCCGGCCAACGATGTGATTTCCCCGGCAGAGAGCCGCCGCCGCGAAGCCGCCGTGAACTTCGCCCGTTCGTCCGTGGGTTTGGAAGGCTTCAAGCCTTCCAAAGCCGCCGAGACGGGCGCACGCCAATTCATCAAGGGCGACATCCAGCTTGCCGATTTTGTTCAGGTGAAGCCCGATGCAGAACAAGCCCACAGCCGCTAATGCGTTGACGGCCGAGCAGCGGCAGCAGCTCGAAGCCGATTACACGTTCAAGCGGGTTGTCGAGCTTGAGCTAGACCCGGTGCGCGGCAACTTCGACGCCGCCCACTTGAAGGAAGTCAATCGCCGCATCTTCCAGGACTTGCCGGGCGCTGGCTTCGATGACGTGACGCCGGGCGAGTTTCGCAAGCCGGTTGCCGATGGCTTGGACTGGATGAAACAGCGCGGCCTATCGACCGTGGACGGCCCGTTTTATGTCGCGTATTCGCGCATGGACGATGCCGCCACGGCCCGACTCGACAAGGCGCTTGAAGCGGCCAAGCCCGACGAGCTGCGCGGCTTGAAGACGCCGGAATTCACGGCGCGGCTCGCCAAGATTTACACCGAGCTGGACTATGTTCACCCGTTCAGTGACGGCAACAGCCGCACGCTTCGCACCTTCACCAAACAGCTTGCCAAGGAAGCGGGCTATGAAGTCGATTGGGAGCGGTTCGGCCGTAGCGATGTCGGCCGCGATCTGCTGTATATCGCCCGCGACCGCAGCGTGAACGAACTGGCGAAGCCGCACGTTCAACACGAAAACACCATGCGGAAAATCCTGCACACGCAGGACAGGCTAGAGGGCAACCGCGCCTTGCCCGATCTGCTGCGCGATGCAGTACGGCCGAGCCGCGCCGTTGCCTTCGAGCAGTTGAGCGAACGCGAAGCGTTGAAAGAGCATCCCGAGCTGCAAGAGGCATACAAGACGATGCACACGGCGGCGACCTACTTCGCATCAAAGATGCCGGGCAAGACCGAGGCCCAGGAGGCCGGCATTCAGTCGGTCATGAACCACGTTCAGAACCGCTTGAACGCTGGGGAGACGGCTAATTTTTCCCAGGGCCGCGAGTCGGCTCAGACTCAAAAAGAGGTTGCGCAGCCGGAGCGCCCCGCGCCTGACGCTGGCCGTGACCGATGAAGCAACGCAGTTTTCCCAACGTCAAAGGAGTTTCTATGTCTCGCATTTACGCAATCTGGAAAGCCTACGCCATGCTGGTGATCGAGGCGGTTTCGGCCTACTGCCGAAAGACCGAGGATTTGCCCGTCGTGGTGTCGCTGGGCCTGCTGCTGGTGCCCATGTTCGCGGCCGATTGGTTCTTGCCCCGCTGGGCTTCGCTGTCGCTGTATGCGGCCATCGGCTTGCCGCTGGCGTGGTTCCTTGGAACCCTGTTTTGGGTGTTCTTCACCCACGAATCGCAGCGGGCGAGCCGCTGAAAAGAAAAAAGCCAGCAGATGGGCGAATCTGCCGGCTTTTGCCATCAAACCACTTAAAGGGACGGGCCTAATGACTTCGGCTAAGACTACCACATTCGATGAAGTCGCGTACAGGGAAGACCTAGTGCGCGCGGGGCTTGACCCCGAAGACGCCGCCATTCTGGCGGCCAAGACGGCCGCCATTCGGCAGGCGGCCGTCGAAGGCGCAACGATGAAGCAGAGCTTGATAAAGGGCGGCATGCAGCCCGAGAAGGCAAAGCGCATGGCTGACGCGCATGTTCGCTGGCATCCAAGCAAGCCGAACATCATCGTGCGGGAGCCAGAGCCGCCGACCGTGCGCGTTGAAGGCTTCCAGTCGATGGGCGACATTTTCGGCCCGATCCAGGCGAAGGCACAGGCCGCCATGAAAACCCAGCCAGCGCCGCCAGAGGCGGCGAAGCCAGCCGCCGCCCCGGCAGTACCTGCCGAACCAGAAAAGCCCGCCACGGCCCGCAAAACGGCCCGGCGCGGCACCAAACGCGACGAACTCGGTTCGTCGGGCGCGATGGTTCCCATGTCGGCAGTCTTCGACTACCGAAACAGCGAGATACCGGAGCGCGTGCGCGAGCTGATCGAAACGCACCTTGCCATCGAGGCCCAGGACGCGAAAAGCGCCGGCTCCCTTGGGTTCATGACCCGTTCGCTTGCCATTGCCACCTTGCCGCACCGCAAGAGCGCCGATTTCCGGTTCGTGCGCCGCAACGGCGACTTCACCTTGACCATGATGACCGCGCATCCGCAGGGGCTGCCATACGGCACCCTGCCCCGGCTGCTGCTGACATGGGTTTGCACCGAGGTTGCACAGAAGCGCGAGCGCGTTCTATCGCTTGGCAACAATCTGGCCGCCTATCTGGCCGAGCTGGGCTTGCACAACACTGGCGGCAAACGCGGCGACATCACGCGCTTGAAGCACGCCATGACGACCCTGTTCAGTTCCGTCATTTCATGCCACTACGAGGGCAAAGATTCCTTCGTGCTGCAAAACGTGTTGCTGGCCGACAAGGTGGATTGGTGGACGCCGCAGAACCCGGAAGAAGCCGGGCAATGGCAATCGTCGCTGATGCTGTCAGAGCCGTTTTTCAAAGAGTGCATCGAACACGTTTTGCCGTTCGACATGCGGGCCGTGCGTGGCCTTCGCCAGTCCCCGCTTGCCCTCGATATTTATGTCTGGCTGACCTACCGCATGAGCTACCTATCGAAGCGCACAACGATTCCTTGGGTTGCCCTGGCCGGGCAATTCGGTTCCGGCTATGCCATGACCGAGCAGGGCTTGCGCGACTTCAAGCGCGCCTTCCTGCGCGAGCTGAAACACGTTCTTGTTATCTACCCGCAAGCCAAGGTTTCCGATGGCGTCAACGGACTGGTGATGTACCCCAGCCCGCCGCACGTTGCCTACAAATCGACGCCGATTCAAAAGGGGCTTGGCTTCTGATGCGCGCCCTTCGCTCCCTGTTTGCGTGCGCCCTGCTGGCTGTCTGTTCGGCCGCGTGGGCTGATTTTTCCGGCTCAGTCGTCGGCGTGATCGACGGCGACACCATCGACGTGCTTGTAGAGAACCGCCCGGTTCGCGTCCGCTTGGCGCAGATCGACGCCCCGGAGCGCGCGCAAGCCTTTGGAACCCGTTCGCGGCAAGCACTTTCCGCGATGGTCTTTCGGCAGGCCGTCACCGTGGCCGAGGCCGGCCCGGATCGCTACGGCCGCACGCTGGGCACCGTCTTTGTCGCTGGCGTGAACGTGAACGCGGCCATGATCGACCAGGGCATGGCGTGGGCCTACCGTCAGTACGTCACCGACCGTTCGTTGATCCAGTTGGAAGCACAGGCCCGCGCCGCACGTCGTGGCCTTTGGGCTGATCCTGCGCCGGTTGAACCCTGGCTTTTCCGCAGAACCAAATAGCCATGCTCGCCCCGGCCGTGCCGGGTACGGGCTTTCGTGCTGCGCATCGAGCCTTGTTCCAAGTCTCGACCCCTTCGGGCTTCAATCCCTCTCGTTGCGCCGTCCCGGCGCTAGTCCCCTGACCACATACCCACCGCCGCGACGGTCTTAGTAGTGACCTTTGCGCCCGTGGATATGTGGACAGCGGTTCATGCGGCCACTTGGTGACGCTGCGCCGCACCAGGTGGCCAACATTTGTCACCATCGGCAGGCCGGCCGCTTGGAGACACCGCGGCGACCTGGCCAGCTCCTTTTTGTCGCCAAAGACCCAGGCCCGCCGCCTTGGTGACAGATCCCGCCGGCGCCGGCGGATCTGTTGTCACCATCACCGGGCTTTGCCCTTCCAGGCACGCCGCGATGAATCGCCGCGTTCCAGGGGCACCGGCAGACTCGTTCCGAGACTGCCACCGGGCTTACGCCCTTGAACACCCCAAGGCGGGCGCTGCCCGCCTGTTACAGCGGTTCCCGCTGAATTAGGCCGTGGTCACGTCCAGGCCGCCTTGCTGCGGGTTGTGCGGCTTCGCTGAATACCTTTCGCCTGCCCTAAACGGTAGTCCGGCCATGCCATCGCTCCAAGGGCCGGGCTGCGCCCTGAAATCCTCACCCGTTCGCACTCGCTGCGCTCCCTTGCGCTGCGGCTTCCGGTTTCTCCCTTTCCGCGCTGTCCTGTCCGGCCCACCTACGGGCTTCACGGCGAAAGGCACTCAGCGAAGCAAGTTCACACAACGAAAGGCGGACACCGACATGACACACCAATCACAAATTCAAAAGCAAAACACCCCGGCTCAAGCATCTAGCAAAGCAAGGTTCAACAGCCAAAAACCAAAGGCCGAGCTGCAACAGAAAGCCCTTGAAAATGCCGTGTCTGGTGAAAGCCTTGCGAACTATCAAGCGATCTTCGACGGGTTCGCCGCGATGGGCATCGACATGGCAGACGTTGAACCGCGCGTGAACGTGTTTACCTTCAATGCGTGGAAGGCGCTGGGCCGCGTGGTGAAGAAGGGACAGCATGGCGTCAAGATTGTGACCGTGATCCCTTGCACCAAGAAAGACCGCGAGACGGGCGACGAAGTGCCGGTGAAGAAGGTCAAGACCACGACCGTTTTTCACGTATCGCAGACCGAGGAAATCGGAGGCGAACCGACCGACGAGAAGGCCAGCGCCGACGCCGTGACCGAGGAAGCCGAAGCGCCAGAAGCAGCGCCGGAGGCCGCCGAGCAGGCAGCAGCGCAAGCCGTGGCCGTGATCGAGCAGGCCGAGCCGGCAGCGGCCGACGAACCGCGCGAATTGAACGCCTACGAGGCACGCATTGAGGCCAAGCGCGAACGGTACGAAGCGCGTGCAGGCAAGGCCCAGGACGAAAGCCGGGCACTGTATAGCCGGGCGCGTGGTATGGCCGAGGTGATCCCCTTCGGGCAACCGATCCTTGTCGGGCACCACAGCGAAGGCCGCGACCGCAACTATCGCAACCGGATTCACAACACCTTCGGCAAAGCCTTTGCCGCCCAGGACAAGGCAGCGCACTACGCACAGAAGGCCGCGAGCGTGGGCACTGGTGGCATTTCCAGCGATGACCCGGACGCCATCAAGAAGCTGCGCGCCGAGCTGGCAAGCGCCGAGAAGTCGCAAGAGATGATGAAGGCCGCGAACAAGGCCATTCGTGCGAACAAAACACCGGAAACGCAGACCGCCGCCCTTGTGGCCCTTGGCTTCACCGAAGCCCAGGCGGCCGAGGCGATCAAGCCGGACTTTGCCCGCCGTGTCGGTTTCCCGTCCTATGCCTTGTCGAACAACAACGCCAACATGAACCGCATCAAGGGCCGCATTGCCGAGCTGGAGAAGCGCAGCCAGCGGGCCGACGTGGAGAAGGCCGGCGACGGCTACACCTACCGCGAGGACACCACCGAAAACCGCGTGATGTTCATTTTCGACGGCAAGCCGGACGAGGCAACCCGCGCCATCTTGAAGCGTGAAGCCTTCAAATGGTCGCCAAGTCGGGGCGCGTGGGTGCGGCAGTTGAACAACGCCGGAATCTGGGCAGCCAAGCAGGTGATAGAGCGTTTTAATGTTGCCAAAGTTGGTGACGCGCACTAACCAAGATGGTATAATTTGGACAGTTGGAAGTGACCAAACTAGCCGGGAAATCCGGCTAGGAACCCACCGGGAGAACCAGCCATGAAATTCATAGATGACCTGATCGTGACCCTTGCCCTTCGCGTGCTTCGTGCCGTGATGGCAATCGGAACCGGGCTTGTGTACGTCCAGTTTTTCGCCCTGGCTTTTCTGGTGGCGATGGCTGGAACCGTCACGCTGGCCGTGATGCTGGCGGCAGCGAAAAGCGCCTTACTTGGAGGTTAAAGAATGGCAACGAAGAAGAACCACACGGCCGAGCTGGCGAAGCTGGCGGCCGACGTGCCCGGCCTGATCGACACCTTGGAAGGCGAGATTGCCGAGGTTGTCGCCGGCATGGCCGCGCTGAAAAAGGCGGGCTTGATCTACGCAACGGAGCATTGGCGCAAGGGTTCGGACGGCCAGCCGAAATACTTCTATCTGCTGTATCCGCAGAAGAACGGCGAGCCGCGCCGCCGCGATTACGTCGGCTGCGACTCCGAGCGGATCGAGGAGGCCCGCGCCGGCATCGTGCGTGCCGAGCAATACGACCGACTGGCCGCGCAGCATTCGGCCCTTGAATGCCGCGTGCGCCGCATCGCCGAGGCGCTGCGCGAGGCCCGCCGCTATCTGGCCGGCAACTGACCACCACAGACACCAGCAACAGCCACAGGGAGAACGACCCCATGCACAAGATGCTTGAACCCCAAGAATGGATGCGCCAATCACTGGACGCGGGCGCTTTGGCTTTGCGTGCCGTCATCGACGGCCGCGCCCTGCCCGTCGATGACCTCATTGCCGGCACGATGGCCGTCGAGCTGCTGACCGCCCCAGGCCGCTACGCTTCGCCGTTCGACCTGTACGACATCCTGCACCGTGCCCGCCTGCTGCTGAATGTGCCGGCCTTTGCTTGCCAGCCCGAAGGCCGCGCCGAAGCGGGCCGCCTGCTGCCGATGTTTGAGCGCATCCGCGCCGACCAGTGACCACCCGGCCGGGACACCACCGGCCCTTTTTTTAAGTAGCGTAGTAGTAATAGTAGTAGTATAATTATTATTATTCCTACCCAATCCGAAGGAGTTCGCAAAATGGCCTTATCCCAAGACATCAAAGAGCGCATCTTTGCCGCCGCCGACGCCCTGCACGCGGCCAGCGAAACCGGCGAGTTCCCGAGCGTGGAGGCCGTGCGCCAGGAGAGCCGCGCCGGCATGAACAACGTGGTGGAGGCCATGAAGGAATGGCGGCAGAACCAGCGCAAGCAGGTTCAGGCCGTGCGCGAGCCGTTGCCGGTGGAACTGCATGGCGTGGTGCAGAGCATGGGGCAAAGCCTTTGGGAGACGGCGCAGCAACTGGCAAACGAATCGCTAGACGCGGCCAAGGTGGCCTTTGAAACCGAGAAAAGCGACCTCATCCAGCTATCGGCCGAACAGTCCGAAGCCTTCGAGGCCCAGGCCGCCGAGCTGGATGCCGCCCAGGCGCGCATTGCCGAGCTGGAACGCCAAGCCACGGCCGCCGCAGCAGCAGCCCAGGCGACCGCCCAGGAGCTGGACGAGACGCGCCGCGCCCGGCTGGCCGCCGAGCAGGACGCCGCCCTTGCCAAGCAACGGGCCGAGGAAATCGAGCGCCGGGCCGCCGAGCTGCGCGCCGAACTCGACCACGCACACGCCGAGGCCGAAACCGCCGCAGCCCAGGCCAAGGCGACGGCCGACAGCCTGCGCGCCGATGCTGATCGCCTGCGCACCGAGCGCGACAAGGCCCAGCAGCGCCAGGAGCTGGCCGAAGCCGAAGGCGTCAAGCTGGCCGCCAGTCTGGCCGCTGCCCAGGGCGAAACGGCCAAGGCACAAGCCGCCCTTGCCGGCGTCACGGCCAAGGCCGAGGCCGCCGAGCAGGCGCACGCCGACCAGCGCAAGCGCGCGGCCGAAGAAGTCCACCGCAGCGCCGAGCGCATGACGAAGGCAGAGACGGAGCGCGACAAGGCCCGCTCAGAGGCCGCCACAGCCCGCGAGGAAGCCGCAGCCCTGCGCGGCGAGCTGGAGGCCACCAAGACCCAAAACGCCGGCTTGCTGGCCGCGTTGAAGCCCTCCCCTGCCCCGAAGGGCAAGGGCGGCACCGCCAAGGATTGATTGGCGACAGCTTCACGACCTGGCCAGCTCGCGGCCGTCACCAAACCGACCCGGCCAGCGTGCCGGGTTTTTCGTTCCCGTCCACGTCGGGGCCGTGGCCGTGTCCTGGCTGGAATCGGCGTCAAGGGCGACACCGGAGGCCGCACGCGGAGCGCAGCCCGCAGGGCGAGCACCGAACGGGTGAGGATGGCGGGCGAAGCCTTCACCCTTGATGCTGATGGAGGCCATAGAGCCTATCGGCAAGGGGGTAGGACAAGGGCAACGCCCGCAGCGCCTGCCCCCGCAGACAGTCGGGCAAGAACCGACGCGGGATGCAACCGAAGCGGTTGCCCAAGCGAAGCGCGGAGGGTTCCCGATGGCGACAGAATCGCGCGATCGAGGACGGGCCGCCGTCACCAACCAAGACGCCCAAATTTGGCGCTTGCTTGTGGATAACCTTGTGGATGACGAAAGTTATCCACGCTGAAAGTGTCTTGCATGCAAGCCGTTGATTTGTAAGGCATTAAATCCGCTATCCACAGAAACGCACGCTGAAAGTGTCTTGCGCGTTACGCTGAAACTGTCTTGCGTTTACGCTGAAACTGTCTTGCGATCCAAGGCCCAAAAAGCGCGCAAAGCCTTACCAGCATTGGCTATTCTGGCCGTCGTGCGGCCTGCCCCCTGTAGTTCTTGCCTTTAGGTTTTTTTTTCCTTTAAAAAATATACCTAGTAGTTGGAGCCGCCGCCGTTGTGAACAACGTCGAAAAAGCTGCCGCGAAGCGCGGCAATCACCGCCTACCCTCCGGTCGCTTCGCTCCCTGCGCCCCGTCGCTTCGCGCCGGCCTGAACAATGGATGGCCTTCGGCCATGCCGATCTAAGCGCGGCACTTGCCGCGCGGTGCGGCACCACCGCCGCAGCCAGGAACAGGCATCACCTGGGCGCACAGGCCGAGGAAATCCAAAACCAACAGCCAAACAGCCAGAAGGCATCTAACGGCTGGCCTACGGCCAGGACGTGAAGAACGAAGCGCGGCACTTGCCGCGCGTGGCAGTTCGACGGCCGAGGTAAGGCATGGTCTAAGCGTCCCGACCGGCAAGCCGGCCGGCATGGCCGCAAGCGGCCACCCCTGCGGGGCGCTAAGACCGGGACAAATCACGCCCGGCCGACAAGTCGGCCGCCCGCTCAGCCCGGCGCGTGTGCGCGCCATGCCGGAAAGGTTCGTGGTGATCGAGAGGCCGCAAAAAACCGTCTATCAGGAAGAAGGGGCTTGCCCTGCCCTCGATTGTGCCCCGTAGCCTGCGCAGGAGGCCCGCCACGGCCTTTTCTCGACTGTCCCGATACCGAGGGTGCGGCAAGGGCGAAAGGCGCTTAAATCGCGTTCTATGGCCGTTTGCGTTCGCGTGGCGGTTTTCCGTGGTGTCTGCTGCTGGCGATTGCCGCAAAAGCCGCCTATTA
>NZ_AP043867.1:0-71591 GCF_055395645.1 Achromobacter sp. JCM 18799
GCCGTGGCTTGCGCGGTGCGGGTGCCCTTGTAGTCGGCGGGCTTGCGCTTGTATTCCTCGGCGGTCATTTCGATGAAGCCTTCACCGGGGAAATTCACCAGCGGCGGCAGCTTGGCGGCCTTCTTGACCTTGGCGGCGTCTTCCTCGGTCGGCGCGCGGTAGTCCTTGATTTCCTCAATGCCACGCACGCGCACATAACGGGCGTTCGTGGTCACGCTGTTGATCTGGCCGCCCTTCTTATTGACGCGCATCACCACCAGCCATTCACCATCAACCAGGACACGGCCGCCCGGCTGGATGTCGAAACCCTCGGCCTTCAAACCGCCTTGCTCGTCCAGCATGGCGCGCTCGTAGGCAATCCGGTTTTCATAGTGGGCAATCCAGCGGTCACAGTGGGCAACCGTGGCCGGGTAGGTCTTCTTGGCGGCCTCGATCACTTCGGCCAGGGTGCGCGGCGCGTAGAGGTTCGAATGCGAGCCGTTCAAGGCGTCGTAAGCGGTCGGGGTGTGGCTCCAGTCTTCGCGGTCGCCTTCCTTGCGCGGCAAGTGCAGCCAGCACATGCCAGCGATGCGCAGGGCCACGGCCTTTTGCAGCTCGGCGTCTTGCTCGGCCTCGCATTCAAGCCACAGCTTCAGCCACATTTCGGCCTCTTGCTTGCTGCGCTCCTGTTTGCGCTTGTCTGCCTCCAGCCCCTTGATGCGGCGATGACGGACGGCGGGCAGCTCCTTGTATTTCGCATGACGCAGGGCACCGGCTGCGCGCTGCTTCCAGTATTCGGAGGTTTCCCACATCTGCACGGCGCGGCGCATCCCGTTTTCCATGCGCTCGGCGTCCTTGCGGGCCTTGCGTTCGCTGTGATGGCCCACAAGGATGGGTTGCCCGAACTCGAACCGCTGCCCGATGGCCTGCACGGCGTTGCGCGCTGCGCTGGCGTCATGGGCGCGCTTGTCGCTGTAGTCCTCGAAGCGGTCGGCGCGTTCCTCGGCGCGCTCAACTAGGCCCGTGTCCTCGTCGCCAATCTCGCCGCACAGCTCCATCAGGAGGTCTTCGCGGGCCGGCGTCCACATGGGGGCCACGAAAAGCTCTTGACGGGGTGCCCACTTGAAGCCGGCCGCCTTCACGCGCTCATAAGTCGCGCTGTCCAGTCGTGAGGACGGGTAAAGGCGCAGCTTGTTGTCTTCGGGGGAATAGGTGGCGGTCAGCGTTTGCATGGTCGTTTTCCTTATGCGGAGGGTTGAAGATGGTCTAAGCGGCTGGGGTCTGGTCTGCTCACCGTCACCCCTGCCGGGGCATCGCCTCATCACTGAAGCAATGCCTATATTCTACCCGTCAAACTATTGACCGTCAATAGTTTGTGAGAGAAAAAAGCCTGATTTTTCGCGGGTTCCGGGCTTGTGCTTCTTCGGGGTTCAGGCAAGCTACCTTTGAGCCTCGGGGCGGGGTTTGGGGGCCGGAACAGGCCCCCAAGGTGTTGCAGTTGCTCTTGCCCCGCAGGGGCACAAGCTGTCCTGCTCCCCGTCGATCACCCACATGGCCAGCGGAGCGCGGGGCCGGCTTTTGCATCCCACCATCTACCTCGTCGCCTCGGCGTCCAGGGGCACGCAGGACGGGCGCGGTCAAGGGAGAAACCGGAGGCCGCACGCGGAGCGCAGCCCGAAGGGCGAGCACCGAACGGGTGAGGATTTCAGGGCGTAGCCCGGCCCTTGACCGGAGAAGCCCGGCCGGAGGGCACCATGACGACGAATAAAGGCGCGAGGTAGTGGTGGGGTGCGGCCCCGCGCGTAGCGGATTCAGCGCACCAGCGCCGGCACACCAAGGATCAGATCCACAGCCCGAACTTTCGCGCGCGAAAGTTCCTCGATGCGGCCTTCAGGCCGGGCAAGCGGAGCGCGCAGCGCCGGCACGGCGCGGAGGCGTCAGGGATTGACGCCCGAAGGGGCGAGACGCCGCAGGCGGCTCGATGCGCAGCACGAAAGCCCGGCCCCGCAGGGGAGACGCCCTAACGACGGCGGGAATCCTGGTGCAACAGGTCATAGACGCCCTGCCCTTCGCTGTGCTGGCAAAACTGGCACCAGCGGAGCATCCCCGCAGCCGTGGCCCGCCATTGCGTCATGCCGCGCTTTCCACACGCCGGGCAAAGCCCACGTTTCGGCTTGCGGGAACCGAAGCCCTGGCCAGCTCTCACGCCCACGGCGCACACCCGGAAAAGGGCCATGCCGGGACGGCGAAGCCGTGCCGGCCAAGCCCAGCAGGATGCCGCGCGGCGGGGCGCAGCCCCAAGAGCGCCCGCCCGCGCAGGCGGGCGGTGGTCATCAGCATTGCCAGTTGGCACGGAAGCCGCGCCAGTCGCGGGCAACAAAGCCCGTGGCCGATTCGAGCGCGGCGGCCAGGGCCTCGGCGCGCGCATGGGTCGAGTGGCGGCGGATCGCGGCCGCGAACTCGGCCAGGGTCAGGCGGGAACCCCAGCGCACCAAGTAGCCCCATGCGGCGATAGCGTGGCGGATTAGTTCGTTGGTGGCGGTGTCGGCGGCGGTCTTACTCATGGTCATGTCCTTGGGTTGGATGGTCGAGGGTGAGGCTGACGCGCGGGCCTGCTCGCCTTGGTGCGCGTCAGCGGGTTGCAGCGCCGGCCAGCGGCCGGCGCTCCGATTCAGGCGGCGGCCTCCAGCTCGGGCACGGCGCGGGATTCGTCCAGGCGCAAGCGGGATTCAGGAACCGGGAACCACGGGCAATCCCAGTCCAGCAGGTAGCGCGCGCCGTTCGCGTACTGGCCGCACGGCGAAGCCGGGCGCTGATAGAAGCCGGTGACACGCAAGGGAAACTCAATGCCTGCGGGGTTCGTGTAGATCACTGGATCGCCGGCTTTGAACCGCAAGGGCTGGCCGTTCTCGGGTGCATAGGGCTTTTGCGCGTCGTGCTGGGCGGTGACTTCCTCGGCCCATTCGTGGTGGCTGCTCATGGTGTCGTCCTTCGTGTAGTGGTGGGAGGGAGGCCCGGCCGCGCGTCCAGCGTGGCCGGGCGGCTCGGGTTAGCCCTTCAGGCGGCGCATTTCCTCGGCCAGCACCCACAAGGCGCGGTTCAGCTTAACGCTCTGGTCGATGCCGTTGACCGGGCGCGTCGTGGTGGTGCGGCCGCTGCGGTTGCGGCCGCGCAGTCCGCCCTTCATCATGTTTTCCTGCACGCGGTTGAAGGTCGTCCACATGTCGTCGCGGCGATCCTCGAAGCGGCGCGGGGCCAGGATTTGGGATTCGGTGACGGGCACGGCCCCGCTGTCCTGGTCGTCGTACTTCAGGGCCAGTGCAGCGCGGGCAAACGCGGCCTGCTCGCCCTGGTTGAGCGTGAGCACCTGCATGGCCTCGCGCTGGGCGGTGGCTTCCTCGAAGCTGTCCAGCACCTTGAAAGCGCCTTCGATCACATCGCCCACCACGTCGCCGTTATGGCGCACGCGGATGTCGCTGGTTGTCTCGCCGCATACCATGCCGTTAGAGCACACAAAGCGGAACATGCCGGCCAGCATCTGGTAGCTGCTGGTGCCGTCGTGGCTGTTCAGCAGGATGATTTCATTCGCCTCGCGGCCGGCGATCTGGTCGGCGTGGCGCAGGCGGATCATGTGCTTGGTGTGCTCGCGCTTTTCCTCGTTGCGCACGCGGGTCTGGCAAACCATGAAGGGCTGGAAACCCTCTTTGCGCAGGCCGTTCAGAACGTCAATGGTCGGGATATAGGTGTAACGCGCGGAGCGGCTTTCGTGGGCGGCCTCGGCAAAAATCGAGGGGGCCACGGCGCGGATTTGGTCATCCGACAGGGGCATGTCGGCACGGATACCGGAAGCATTGCGGAAGCGGCTTGCGAGTTGCATGGTGGTTTCTCCAGTGAGTTGATGATGGTCTTGGGGGTTGAAAAACTGGCGCGCTCGGCCTGCTCGCCTTGTGCGCCAGGGTGAAAGATCAGCGGCGGCCTTGACCGGCTTGCTCGGTGCTGTCGTAGTCGCGCATCCAGGCATCGTGCTCGGCGTTGCCGGGGCCTTGCTGCTGGCCAGCGTCACCGCCTGCACGGTTGCCGCTGGGACGGCCAAGGTACTGCACGCGCTCGGCCTCGAAGTTGAAACCGCCCTTGCGTTCGGCCTGCTTGTACCAGCTACGAATCCGGCCCATCACCGCCACGGTGGAACCCTTCTTCAGAAACTTGGCGTCGTTCTCGGCTTGCTTGCCGTAGGTCGTCACCGGGATGAAGTCGGTTTCTTCGTGCTTCTTGCCGTCGCGGTCGAAATAGACGTTATCCACGGCGACAGTGAAGGTCACGGAAGGCGTGCCGCTGGGCGTGTAGCGCAATTCCACGTCCTTGGTCACGTTGCCCACGATGGTGAAAGTGTTGATGCTGGCCATGATCGAAGCTCCTTTTTTGCTCGGTTGATGGTGGTCTTTGCTGCCTGGTGCAGAACCGTTCTTTGTTCCTACACCATGAGTCATATTGTACCATAAAACTATTGACCGTCAATAGTTTGTGAGAGAAAAAAGCCTGATTTTTCGCGGGTTCCGGGCTTGTGCTTCTTCGGGGTTCAGGCAAGCTACCTTTGAGCCTCGGGGCGGGGTTTGGGGGCCGGAACAGGCCCCCAAGGTGTTGCAGTTGCTCTTGCCCCGCAGGGGCACAAGCTGTCCTGCTCCCCGTCGATCACCCACATGGCCAGCGGAGCGCGGGGCCGGCTTTTGCATCCCACCATCTACCTCGTCGCCTCGGCGTCCAGGGGCACGCAGGACGGGCGCGGTCAAGGGAGAAACCGGAGGCCGCACGCGGAGCGCAGCCCGAAGGGCGAGCACCGAACGGGTGAGGATTTCAGGGCGTAGCCCGGCCCTTGACCGGAGAAGCCCGGCCGGAGGGCACCATGACGACGAATAAAGGCGCGAGGTAGTGGTGGGGTGCGGCCCCGCGCGTAGCGGATTCAGCGCACCAGCGCCGGCACACCAAGGATCAGATCCACAGCCCGAACTTTCGCGCGCGAAAGTTCCTCGATGCGGCCTTCAGGCCGGGCAAGCGGAGCGCGCAGCGCCGGCACGGCGCGGAGGCGTCAGGGATTGACGCCCGAAGGGGCGAGACGCCGCAGGCGGCTCGATGCGCAGCACGAAAGCCCGGCCCCGCAGGGGAGACGCCCCAGGGGTTAATACGGCGGGTCGTCATCCAAGCTGTCATCCACAGCCGGAAACGGGTTAATCCGATAGCCCAAGTCTTCGATGGAACGGGCGTTATCGGGCAGCTTGTCACGCATCCAAACCGGGATGCGGCCCTGCGCGAACAAATTGCACTCGGTCGGCTCTCGATCAGCGGCCAGCCACTCAACACGGAATGCCTGCCCGCCGAAGCCGATTCCCTCGCCAAGCACATCCCAGGTGTAATGCACGCCCTGGTAGATCACGCGCTGAATATCGGTGGCGTCGGCCAGCTCGGCCCAATAGGACTCCAGTTGCGAGACGGCATCCGATTTCGCCCGCTCGATCCGTGCCAAGGTGTCGGCGTCAGGGGTCTGACTGGCAGAAAAGGCCAGGACTTGACGCCAGCCAGCGGCCGCATCCTCATGCGTGAAACCGGCGTGGATTCGTAACGGCTGCTCGGTAAAGCAATGCCGGGTTTCGCGCGTGTCATCGTTGAGGTGGATTTCCACGGACTGCCGCTTCGCCCGCAGCCAAGCCGTTCGCGCGGCTTGCTCCAAGCGGTCAGCCTCGGCCTTCGCGGCCCGGCCTTCCGCATCGAGGCGGGATTGTTCGGCGCTGCCATCTTCGGCATCCACGCAGCGCAGAAAAACAGCGCGGTGATGCGCTTTCGCGGCCTCCCAAGCCTTGAATTCCTGGGGGACGGTGTGCGGGGCGTCAATGAGGAAAAAATCGACGGTCATGATGTTCTCCGAGTTCCTGTTAATACCGGGCGCGGAAAGGCTCGGATTGCCGCCAGTTGCGATCAAAATGGGCCAGATATGCCTTGGCCAGCGCCGGATTATTCCAGTTCACCAGGACATTCTCCGAATTCACGCGCGCGGCCGCGTCGGAGTAGTTGAAGCTCCCCAGCTCGACAGTCTGGCGATCCACGATCAGCACCTTGTCATGGTGGATCGGGTAAGCGGAAATTACGCGCACGTCGCAGCCAGCTTCAGCCAGCGCGGAAAGGGCCGCCCGGCCCTTCCCGCTCCGGTCGTCGGTGACGTTGTTCTTGTAGTCGGCCACCAGGGAAACGGCCACCCCGCGCTTGGCCGCGCGCAGCAGCGCGGCCACCACGCGCGGGCTGGTGAAGCTGTAGGACAGTGCCTTGATGTCTGTCTTCGCGGAGTCGATGACGCGAAGCACCAGGGCCTCGGCCCCGCCTTTGGGTGAAAAGCCCACCTCGATAGAGCCGGCCGCAGGCACGGATACGGGCGCGGCCGTCTCGATGGCATCGGCCAGCTCGCGCAGCACGCCGGGCTTGTAGGCGGAAGCGGAGCCGGCCCAGCTCAAGGCGAGGCCGGCGAGGATCACAGGAAGGAAGCGAGAGGGTTTCATGGGGTAGCTCCAGGAAGTTCGATCAAGCCGCAAGGCGCAGCTCGTTGAGGAAGTCAGCGGCCACCACGGGGCAGACGGCATTGCCCAGCAGGTGCATGGCATCGCGGTGGACGTTGGGGAGGACGTAGGACGGCGGAAAGCTCATAGCGTCCCGTGCCTCGGGCACGGCAAGCATTCGCATCCGGTCGCCCTCGATCACGGCCCAGCGGTCGCGGGTCGTGATGGTGCCGACAGGCCGGTGGATGCTGCGGCCAGTGAGGCCGCTGCCGCTGGAGTAGTACGGGATCAAGAAGCGGTCGCCGTGCGCAGCACGGCCCGCCGCGATCTGGCGCAGCGTCTTTTCGCTGCGCCTCGGCGTGGCGATCGGACTCCACGGGTGGGCATCCCACTGGATCACGTCGGCAATGGGTCGGTGCTCGCGGCGCGGCAGGCTCAAGCGCAGCGGCCGCCGCGAGCGCGTGCAGACCAGGAACAGGCGTTGCCGGTTCTGCGGCACGCCATGATCGGCCGCATCGACCAGATGCGGCGAAACGGCGTAGCCCAGCCGGCGCAGCGCATCGCGCCAAGCCGGATAAAGCACCCACTTCTCAAAGTCGGGCACGTTCTCGACCAGGATCACCGGGCTGCGGTGATATTCCGCGCAAGCCACCACGGCCCAAGCCGTGCTGCGCAGCGCGTCATGGTGCGGCCGCTCGCGGCCTCTTGCCCTCGAATGCCCTTGGCAGGCCGGCGAAGCCAGCACGACATCATGCGCGGGCACCGCGCGCCAGTCGGCTTGCTGAAGGTCTTGGCATTCGTGCCAAGTGTCCGGGTGGTTGGTCTGGTGGTACTGAACAGCGAGCGGCCAATGGTTTGCGGCCCACACGACGCGCGCGCCGGCAAGGCGCGCGCCTTCGGTGAAGCCACCGGCCCCGGCAAAGAGGTCGATGCAGCGCATTGGGTCAGAATTCCGTGGTCAAGGTGCCATCGGGGAGGCGCTTCATCAGGTCGAAGCCGTTGTCAGTGCCGCCGCAGCTCTCCAGCTCCTTCAGCGCCGCCTTGAAAGTGTGGTGGTCGCTCCACACGTCTTCGGCATCGGTGCCGGCGTTCTCAACGATCACCCATTGCGGGTAATCCGTGGTTTGGGCGGTGGCGTCGGCCTGGGCGATGTGGGCGGTCTGCATGGTCGTTTCCTTATGCGGAAGGGTTGAAGATGGTCTAAGCGGCTGGGGTCTGGTCTGCTCACCGTCACCCCTGCCGGGGCATCGCCTCATCACTGAAGCAACGCCTATATTCTACCCGTCAAACTATTGACCGTCAATAGATTTTAGCGTTTATTTGCTTTCATGGTGAAAGCAATTCACACGCAAGCGCGGACTTTCGCGCGCGAAAGTCACCGCATGGGGAAACCCAAACGGTTGTAGAGGTAGAGGCCGGCGAGCGTCAGCGCCCCGGCCACGGCTGCACCGCCCAGGGCGTGCCACCAATCGCGGCCGCTCGGCCACGTCGCCAGCAGGCATTGCACGGCCAGGAGCTTCAGGCCAAGGCTGGGCCACGCGAGAGCGGGCCAGCCAGCGGAATGCCACAGCAGGCCGGCGCTCAACGGGATGAGAAGGAACGGCGCGAGGGCCACGGGAACCGCATTCCACCAGCGCAGGCGCATGAACAGCACGCGCCCCAGCAGCAATTCCCCGTCAGGCATCCGGCGCGGCAGGATCGACAGGGAAACCGGGCGCGCACCAAACAGCCAGCCGGCCAGCCAGTGCATAGCCTCATGGGCCAGCGTGCCGGGCAGCACGGACAGGGCGTACAGCCACGTCCAGCGCCGAACGGCGCGGGTCGCCACCAGCATGACCGCGAAGCTGGCCAGATGCAGCCACGCGGAGCCGATCATGTCTTGTCAGCCTTCTTTGCGGTGAAGCCCCGGATGGTCGCCTCTTGACTGGCGACTTGACTGCGCAGCGCGTCGAGTTCCCCTGTCACCCGGCCAAGTTGAGCGGCCGCATCGCGTGCCTCTTTGCGCGCCTCGTCCAGCTCGGCCTCCATGCGCTGCTTGGAAGTCTCCAGCTTGCCGATGACCTCCACGCTGCGCTGCTTCTGGTCGTGCAATGCCTGCTGGTGAGCATCTTTCAGTCGCCCCACCTCGGCATCATGCTGGGCACGTTGAGCAGCCACCCCTTCGGCGTGCTCTTTCCGCGCCGCCGCCAGCTCGGCCGCTCCTTGCTCCTGCACTCGCCCAAGCTCACCGCGAACTTGGGCCAGCTCGCGCTCCAAGTCTGCTGCCTGCTGGGAGAGTCGGGCCACGTCCGCGCGCTGGGTGGAAAGCTCGGCTTCCACCGTCCGGCGTGCGGCCTCCGCTTCATCGCGTCGCGCCCGTTCGGCCTTCAGGTCGTCATGCACCTCGTTGGCCCGCTTCTCCAGTTCGGCCGCCCGCGCTTCCCCAGCCGCTGCTCGCTCGGTTTGTGCAGCCACGTCGGCCTGAAGGCTGGCCAGTTGGTCGGTCAGTTCGGCGGCCTGCCGGCGCGCCTCATCGCGTTCATCCTCGCGCTTCTCGGCCAGGGCCAGCGCCTCCGCAGTCTCGGCTTCGAGTTCCTGACGCACCCGCTCCAGGGATTCACGCTCGGAGGCCAAGCGGCCATTGGCAAGCTCCAGGGCCACGCCCCACATGTCCGAAGCCCAGCCCTGCACCTTGTCGAGCACAACCTGGGGCGCGGCCTCGCGTACCGGCTCGGCCGACTCGGCAGCCTTGCGGCGGGCCTTCCAGGCGCGCAGCACCGGGCCGATGGTGGCGTAGCTGCCGCCCTTCGTGCTCGTCCACTTCGCCAGCAGTTCGCGCACCGTCTCGTTCGTCGGGCGCATCCCCTCTGCCGCCAGTTGTTCGGCGGCTTTACAGATCAGTTCTTCCGTGATGATCGCTTCGCTTGCCATGACAGGCTCCTTTCGGTTGATTGTGTTGTTTGTTGTTGTATGTTGTATTTTACAGCAAACAACAACAAACGCAACAGGCGAAGTGCCGGTCGGGATCGGCCGCCGTCGCCCTTACCTTCGGCGTGCCGGCGTCGAGCTGGTGGTGGAAGCAGGTCGGTGGCCACCTCGGCGGCCGTCCTTCTGGAAAAGCCCCCGATAGACGAATCGGGCGCGTCGGCCCGAGCCTCGAATGGCTCCAGGCCGGGAAAAATGGGCAAGTTAGCCAGGATCAGGCCGATTTCATGCGTGCTGGCACTCGAATTCGACCGCCAAGCCCCGGAAACAGAGCCTTCGCGGGCAGTGATTCGTCTATCGTGTTCACTTTCGCCGGCAGGCATCCGGCTCGCATCGAGGCGGCCGCCGTAGGGCAGTGGCTGGCCAGCGGTTCGCATGAGCTGTTCAGCAAAAAAATCGACCGCACAGAACGCGCTACAAGCGATTTTTCCGGGTGTCCGAGGGGTCAGGGCTGGCCAATGGTCAGAAAACGCCGTAGCGGGCCTCCTGCGCGGCCATTTCAGCCCTTTTAAGCCGTCATGCCCATCGCGGAAGGCTTCGCCCCTCCCTTTTGAAGACTTTTTGACGGTTGTGTAGCAGGGACGGTCTTCCACGGCGCGCAGCGCGCCCGGTTGAGCGGCCGGCGCGGCCGTAGGACGCGGCGGGCGTGATTTATCCGGTGTCTTAGCGCCCGTAGGGTGCCCCGCTTGCGGGGCAGGTCAGGACGGCCGCTTGCGGACGGCCTGAGCCGCTTAGACCGTGGTTGCAGGGCGGTGGAGCACCCTCGCCCGGCGCAGCCGGGCTTTGTAAGCACTCGCGCCAAGGGCGCGCACGACTTGGGGTGAGGCCGAAGGCCGAGGGGCAAAGCCCCTGGGGGGATGGGAGGACGGCGAAGCCGGCCGGGAGGGTTCGAGAAGGGGGGGCACCCCCCTTCGGCGGCGTTAAAACGTTAAATAAGAAGGCGTTAAAACGCGCGCGCGTGTTACGCTGTGGATAAGCTGTCGTAAGTCCTTGTCGCGTAAGACTTTTTCCAAGTGGCATGTACGCCGATAGACGAGAAGGCTGTACGCCGATAGACGAGAAAAACGTACCGCGATAGACGAGTGTTTGTACGTCGATAGACGAAACGGCCGGTTTTTCTGTGGATAAGTAGCCAAATGTACGCCGATAGACGAGTGTTTTTGGCAGTATCGGATGCTTTCAGCGTGGCAGCAAAAAAGGCGTTTTCGGATGCTTCCGGGCTAAAAATCCAATGCTGACGCGGGTTTTTCGGTAGTTTTGTCGCACAGGGGTGTGCGGTGATAGACGAGTAAACCGTACCGCGATAGACGAATTCGCGCAGTTTGGCAAGAAGGCGAAATGTACGCCGATAGACGAGTCCGGGCCGGCGCTGGCCAGGGGGCCACGATGGGCGGTTGAGGCTCTGCCGGTGGTCAAGCTGGGGCAGTGCGGCGAGCCTCTGCATGGGCGTCAGGCCAGCTTTTTTTGCAAGAAGTAGGACACCCAGGACAGCTTGCCGGCCTTGTTGGCCTCGCATACCAGTTTGGCGTTATCGCGGGTCATGATGACCAGCTTGTTGGGCTTCACGGACTCGTCGAGGAACATCCGGTAGTCGGGCAATGGGTCGCGCTCCACGATTTCCTTGATCTCCTGCTTGAAGCGGCGCAAGGTCTGCGAGCTGCCCGTTTTCTCCAGCAGCAACGGCAAGCTGATTTCCCACCATGCCTTATCGCCGCAGTGCTTGCGGGCCAGCTCGTACAAGCGGCGTTCCAGGGCTTGGCCAAGGCTGAAGTAGTCTGGGTGTAGCGTGAGGATGTCGAAGTCCATTGCGGCCCGGTAGAGCCATTCAGAAATTGTCAGTTCCAACTCCAGCGCGCCCTTGCCGTTCTTCGTCCAGGTCGTCACGCGGTAGTCTTCGATCAAGCCGAAGCCTTCGAGCTGTTCCTTCTCGTTCGTCTTGACGTTCGTTTCAATGGTGGTGCCCTTCAAGCGCCGGCACATGTCCACCACGCGCTCGTAGGCCGCGCCTCCGGTGCTGCGGCGCGTTCCCAGCAGAAACGGGTACACGTCCACGCGGACACGGCGCGAAACCTTGATGCCAGCATCGTGCCCTCGCACGATCTGGCTGATGCAGTAGATCAGGATGTCTTTGTCGAAGACTGTAGCCGCGCCCACAGCGGACGGGATGATGCGAATGCTCCGGCCTGCACGCGAATAGACGCGGATGCGCGTGTCGCGGTTCTTTGACAGGGAGAAGATGGGGTACTCCATTGAGGACACATCATCTTTAACGGGCCAATCATGGATCGCCTCAAGCACCACAAACAGGTCAGGTTGCACGGCGCTGGCCAGGATGTTCCCACTTGCCGGCTCATCGCCTCGCCCAAGTGGAAAAAGTGTTGCGCTTTCGCTGTCTGTGTTATGATGGGACATTCATTGCTCCTTATGTGTCTCTTGCTGCCAAGCGGGTTGATCCGTTAGGGGTTGATGATGGTCTTTGAAGTGCCCGGCCTGCTCGCCGGGCATTTTCTTTTGTGCGTTCCGATTCATGCCGTGGCATGGTGCTGGCCGACTGGCTGCACCGCCAAGCGCAGGCCCAGCGCCTTGAGCACGGCAGACAGGCTGCGCAGCTCCGGGTTGCCCTGGGGCGACAGCGTGCGGTAGAGCTGGTTGGCATTCAGCTCGGTTTCTTTGGCGATAGCGCGCACGCCACCGCGCGCTTGAGCCATCTGGCGCAGCGCCACCAGTAGATCGGCCGGTTCTCCATCCAGGAGAAGCTGGTTTAGGTACTCGGCCGCAAAAGCCGGGTCTTCCTTGAACAGTTCGGCCATTGCTTCGTCGTGGCTTCGATCCTTCATGCTGACCTCCGTTGCCAGTCTTTCCAAAACCCAATCGCGCGCTCGATGTCGGCGTCCTGGGTGCCTTTGTCACCGCCGCATAGCAGTAGAACTACCACCGCGCCCGCCATCGCGTAATAGACGCGGTAGCCGGGGCCTTGGTCGATTCGCAGCTCCCACACACCTTCGCGGCAGGGCTTGTGATCGCCAAAGTTCCCCGCCTCAATGCGGCCCACGCGCCTGACCACCTGGCCTTTTGCAATCGGGTCGCGCAGCTTCTTCAGCCACTCTTGAAACGGGTCGTGCTCGTCCTCGGTGATGTAGTGCCGAACGGTGAACATGTCCACATTATCGTTTATAAACGACAAAGGCGCAAGGGAGCACCCTGCGCCTCGTCTTGGTTGATCGCGTAGGTCATGGCGCGGCCACCAATAACTTGGCGGCCTTGCGCACGGCGTTCGTGGCCTTATCCAGCGCCTCGGCGCATCTGGCCGCGTCGTCGCACCCTTTCATTGCCTCGGCCAAGGCGGCCAGCTCCAAGGCCAAGGTTTCAGGAAGATCCAGCTCCACGCGAATGGAACTCACGCCCGGCGTCGTAGTTTTCTTGTATGCCCGCTCGATAGTGGCCACGGCTCCGCTGACACGTTGCTTGCTCATACCGTACTCGGTGGCCACGTCCACTTGGGCGCGTCCATCCACCAACACGGCGCGCGCCATTTCACGGGCTTGGTCGCCCATGCGGGTGTCGGCGGCAGCGCGGTCAAAGGCTTGCGGGGTAAGGCGTTTCAGTCTCATTGGGGCCGTCCGGTGCATCAGCGCGGTTTCGCGCGCGAAAGTTGAAAGAGAGGCGGCCAGCGGCCGCCCTCATAGAGAGGTCAGAAACGCCAGCCTTCCGGCATGTCGGGAGAGGCATTCCGGCCAGCGCCCTCGATGTCGGGATGCAGTTCTTCCCACAACTGCGCCGGCGTCTTGTCCTTCAGCTCGCCCTGGAGCTTCTTCAGGTACATGACAGCCCGCTCCGGGCCGATGCCTTCCAGCATCGGCAAGGTCATGGACAGGAACCCTTGCCACAGCACCCACTCGGTTTCGTGCATGTTGTGGCCCAGCGTGGTCATGTGGGTTTTCATGCTGAAGAACTGCGCCTGATTGGCTTCGCCCCACTCGAAGGTTTCTTCCCGCAGCGACAGCAGCTTTTCGTTGGCTCGCTCCTTCTCGGCGGCGGCCTTCTGCTCCGGGGTCAGCTCCATCGTCGGGAGGGCTTGCTGGCCGCGTCCCGAGGCGACGGCCGGGGCCGGTGCGGGGTCTTGGCCGCCGTCCTCGTCCTGGTCGCCGGCATCAGCTCCAGCAGCCGCACGCTCGGCATCCCGCTTGCGCTGTTCTTCCAGCCATGCAGGCGTCTTCTCCGGGGCCTTGTCGCCGGCCTTCTTGGCGTTGTCCAGCTCGATGCGGCGCTGGGCCAGATCGTCTTGCTGCTGCTTCCATGCCTTCATTCTGGCCAGCGTGTTGCGGGCTTCGTCGCGCGACAAGGGCAAGCCCTCGTTCATGCGGTGAGAGAGGCGCGAAAACTCGGTGTGCGTGTCCTCGATGTCGTAAATCTGGTTGAGGCAGTGAAGCACCTCGAAGTCGCCGCACAGATCGTTCTCCAGCAGCTCGCGCACCGGGTCTGCATAGCGGCGCACAGCCATGCGCTTGCTAACCCATGCCTCGCCACGGTTCCAGATCGTCATGGCTTCCTTGGTGCCGTACAGCTCCACGTCTTCGATCACGCCCATTGCTTCCTCGTAGGCGGTCAGGTCGTCGCGGTCGTTGTTCTCCGTGACTTGCAAACGGCGGATTTGCAGCTCGGTCAACCCCTTCTTGATGATGACGGGCACCTTGACCAGCCCAGCCAGCGGCGCGGCGCGGTAGCGGCGCTCCCCGACGATGATGCGGTAGCGGCCGTCCGCTTCTTCATGCACCACCAGCGGCTCGATGATGCCGTTCAGCTTGAAGCTCTCGGCCAGTTCCTCCAGGTTGCGGAACGTCTTGCGAACCTGCTTGACGCTGTAGATGCGCGCCAGTTCGATTTCGGCGTCGGCCGGCTGCACCGGCTTGACGGCGATCTGAGCCACGGCGGACAGCTTGCCCAGGTTGAGGCCGGGCTTTTTGTTGGTTGCGGTTGCGGTCATGTCCTTGTCCTTTTAGATCGCGGCTTTGTCGAAAATCTGGTTGCACACCGCTTTCATTTCGCGGGCGGCCAGGATTTGGCTTTCGCCGCTTTGCACGCGCCACACCGGCCGATCCTTGGCGTACTGCGTGGCTGCGCGGTCGTAAAGCACCCCTTCCATCACCACCTCGCCCAGCTCGTCGCGCAGTTGCTCCAGGGCGTTGCGGTCGAAGGCGCGGCGGGTATTGACGCGGTTGGCCAGCAGGCCCAGCGTCACAAGGTCGGCGTTCCATTCCAGTTGCTGCACGCGCGCAATGTCTTCAAACAGGTCGCCCAGGCCGTCGATGGCGTCTTGATCCATCGTGCAGGGGCACACCACGAAGTCAGCGGCGATCAGCGCGGCATACAGCGGATTCCCCAGCGTCGGGGCCGTGTCGATGATGCACACGTCGAAGTCTTTGGCCAGCTTGGCAAGCGCAGCGCGCGGGGCGTGCAGGTCTTCCAGCGGGCGGCTGGCCACGTCCACCAGCTCGCGGTCAGCAGCCACCAGCGCAGCGTACTCCCCGCACGGAAGCGGTTGCAGTTCGATGGCCTCTCCGTCGAACAAGGCGCTACCCGTCAGCGATTGCAGCTCGTCGCCCTGGTCGCCCACGGTACGCTCGCGCAGTGCCCGGAGGGTCTTGCTGAAGTTCTTTTGCGGATCGAGGTCGACGCACAGGACGCGCAAGCCGCGCTCGATGGCGAAGAAAGCCAGGTTGCGGGCAACAGTGGTCTTGCCGACTCCGCCCTTCTGGTTGGCGATAGCGATGGTTTTCATGATCGTTCGTCCTTTCCCTGGTTGTCGATCAGGCCGCCACCGACACGTCGGCAGGCTGGAAGCACAGCTCAAAATTCACCATGACTTGCAGCCAGTTCATAGCGAACATGTTGATTTGGGCGCGGCGCGGATTCACCGCACTGCCGCCCGTGTAGATCACCTGATAACCGAAGGTGTCTTCCATCTCCAGCACCTCGGCCAGCTTGTTGGCCATATCCACACGCAGCTTGAGCCACGGCGCAGGCATTACCGTGCCCTTCTTCTGGTTGTCGTCGGCCAGCTCGATCAGGCGCATGTCACCCTCGGCGGCCGCAATGTGGCAATACACGGCCATGTCGTCAGGGATTCGCGGAGGGGCGCAGAAAACCGCACCAGCGCGGGCGGATTGCAGGCTGGGGATCAGGTCGGCCAGTCGGTCAAAGAGGCGGGCATAAACGGTAGTACGCATGGTCAAAGCTCCTAAGTCATGTTGATGATGGTCTTCGGTGGATCGTCCCTTTCGCGTGCGAAAGATCGGTTCAGCGCCCCACTGTCTGCTCACAGTTGTTTCCGGGGTTCATCGGCCGTCCATCCGCTGCCGATGAGTTGAATTCTACCATAAAACTATTGACGGTCAATAGTTGAAAGCATGTTTTTTTCCAAGCCGCATAAGTCGATCAGCTCGCCCACGGAAAACTTGGACGGCCCAGCAATGGCGGTCAGAATCCGGCACAGCATTGCCGGTGCATTGATCTGCTGGAGACGCGGCGCAGCCGTGGCAACCAGCCGCGCCCGGCCCTCGGCGTACTCCAACTGGCAACCCTGCATCGCGCTGGCCAGGAAGAAGCCTTCGAGGCTCGAAGCCTCCAAGGCCAAGTCGTTGAAGGCATCCCCACCCTTGGCGCGCACGTAGCTGTCCGGGTCGTGGTCGCGCGGAAGGAAAAGGAAACTCACGTCGGCCGCGTCGGTGACATGAGGCAGGCACACGTCCAGGGCGCGCGCTGCCGCCCGCCTGCCGGCGTCGTCTCCGTCAAAGCAGAAAATCACGCGCTTGGCCAAGCCCAGCAGCCGCTCCACATGCTGGCCTGTTGTAGCCGTGCCCAGCGTTGCCACGGCGTTCTGCACACCATGTTGGGCCAGACTGACGACATCCAGGTATCCCTCCACCACGTAGGCCGTGCCGGTCGCGGCAATGGCCTCGGCCGCCTGGGTCAGACCGAACAGCACGCGCCCCTTTTGGAAAACTTCGGTTTCCGGTGAGTTGAGATACTTCGGCCCGTCGCCTTCGAGCACGCGGCCGCCGAAGCCGATCACGCTGCCGGCGTCATCGAGGATGGGGAACATGATTCGGTCGCGGAAGCGGTCATAACGCCGGCCGCCGTCGTTGACCGCCACCAGCCCAGCCTTCTCCAAGGCACGGTCGTTGTAGTTCGGGAATGCCTCGCGCAGCGCCTGGAAGCCGGCCGGTGCATAGCCCAAGCCATAGCGGGCCGCGATGTCACCGCGCAGCCCGCGCGCTTTCAGGTAAGCCACCGCGCGCGTAGAGGCACGGAGCTGGCCACGGTAAAACGATGCGGCTTGTGTCAGGTGGTCGATCAGGATGTGGGACATGGTTCAAGCCTTCGGGATGTTGAGAGAGAGGCGGCCGGTGTCGTACATGTGCAGCATTGAGAGGAAGTAGCTCGGATCGGCAGGCCACTTGCATCCCTGCCAGTACGCCAGCAAGGCCCCGCGCACCGGCTCTTGGTAGCCATTGAGACGCCGCCGCGCCTCGCGCCACTTGTCGGCCCGGCGCTTGCGGTCAGTGGCTTGCTGACGCTCCCATTGCAGCCGGCGAGCCATCATTTCCTCGTCCACGTCGATCTGCTCGGCCGCCACTTGGTCAGCGAACAGAGGAAGGGCCTCGCGCTCGGCCTTCTGCTTGCGCGCGAAAGCGGCACGCTTGCGCTCGGTGTCGCGGAACTCGTACTTGCCGAAACGATGGAAGCGCATGGCAGGCCCTCAATGGTTCCAGTGCTTCCGGCCGTACTTGCGGCCGGCGATGGTGATGCGATCTTCGGCGTCGATGGGCACGCACTCGCGGCCGCCATCGGCACGCAACACGGTGCATTGGCCAGCCTCGCCGGTCACGGTAGAGTCGAAGCCGCACACGTAGAACACCCAAGGGCTGTGCTCGTCCTCGCGGAATTGAGCGAACCCGTGGAAGTCCCGCTTCAGAGCCACGCCGCTCCGAGGAACATCCGGGCCAAAGTCGAAAGCGCCTTGATCTGCCATGCTGAAACTCCTACTCAACCAATGCCCATATTCTACCCATCAAACTATTGACCGTCAATAGTTTGCGAGAGAAAAAAGCCTGATTTTTCGCGGGTTCCGGGCTTGTGCTTCTTCGGGGTTCAGGCAAGCTACCTTTGAGCCTCGGGGCGGGGTTTGGGGGCCGGAACAGGCCCCCAAGGTGTTGCAGTTGCTCTTGCCCCGCAGGGGCACAAGCTGTCCTGCTCCCCGTCGATCACCCACATGGCCAGCGGAGCGCGGGGCCGGCTTTTGCATCCCACCATCTACCTCGTCGCCTCGGCGTCCAGGGGCACGCAGGACGGGCGCGGTCAAGGGAGAAACCGGAGGCCGCACGCGGAGCGCAGCCCGAAGGGCGAGCACCGAACGGGTGAGGATTTCAGGGCGTAGCCCGGCCCTTGACCGGAGAAGCCCGGCCGGAGGGCACCATGACGACGAATAAAGGCGCGAGGTAGTGGTGGGGTGCGGCCCCGCGCGTAGCGGATTCAGCGCACCAGCGCCGGCACACCACGGATCAGATCCACAGCCCGAACTTTCGCGCGCGAAAGTTCCTCGGTGCGGCCTTCAGGCCGGGCAAGCGGAGCGCGCAGCGCCGGCACGGCGCGGAGGCGTCAGGGATTGACGCCCGAAGGGGCGAGACGCCGCAGGCGGCTCGATGCGCAGCACGAAAGCCCGGCCCCGCAGGGGAGACGCCCAGGGGTCACGCTTGCGCCTCGATCTGCCCATGCACAGCAGCACGCAACGACTCCAGCGCATCCAGGAACCGCTCGGCCGCAACGTCAGCCGCCCACGGCTCCCACGGCCGACAACCGTAGATTTCAGCCAGCGGATCGACATCAAGCACCGGATGCACGATGCCCAGGACATCACGCACTTCATGAGCTGCCCAGCCAATGCAGGGGTCTCCTCGTTTTCAGTGCAATAAGTGACGGTACGAAAAGCTAGCACTGGCGCGGAGGTGGTGTTGGTAGATCGTTGATTTCATTGACTTTCCTGTTCACTTTCAAATCTGCGATTCGTGGCGTCAAACCGTGGTCGGTTTCATCCATTGGTGCCAGTTATCGATGCATTTGGCCGCGAAGGCAGGATTTGGTCAGCATAGCGGTCAACCGGGAAGCGAAACACACCCCGCAAGTTGATGCTCTCCAGCCTGGTGGGCGCAATCTTCCCGATCAGTTCCGGTGGAATGACCTGGCGGCGGTTCGACCAGCGATCCAGGACCGCCTGCATCTGTGAGGTATTCCACGCCATCACGATGTTGGCCATCAGGCTCAACGCATCGGCCACAGCCTGCATTTCATCGACACGTTTGGCCTGCGCCGGGCTGATCCGGCCGGTATAAATGGCGCGCTTGAGGGCGTTAACAGCCTCGCCCCGATTGAGCACCCGGCGCAACTCGTTCCTGAAAGCGTCCTTGACAAAGTAGTCAGCCAAAAACGCCGTACGCAGCAACCGCCCCAATTGCACGCCAGCCTCATAGATTGGATCGCCCTGGGCGGCAGAACCGAACCGCGCAAGAGCTGCCACCGCACTGGCATGTCCGCTCATGACCGAGGCTGCCAGGTGCACCAGACTATCCCAATGCTTTTCGATCAAAGCGACGTCGACATTGGCTTCGCACACCGCAGCGATTTCTGCGGGCACTTTGGTGCCGCGTGGCACAAAGAGGTGGCGCTGTTTGAGTTCCTTCAACCGCGGGCAAAGATCAAAACCAAGCAAACGGGCATGTGACATGGCAAAGTCGGTGTAGCCATGGGTATCCACAGCAAGCTGGCTGGTCTCCAGCTTTTCTTGGCGGATGACACCTTCAATGGCCACGCCCGCCTGGCGCTCATTGAGCACAAAGGGCTGCGCATGGAAGATGCCCCACCGGTCTTTTACATGGGAGTAGATTCCAATGGAAGGTGTGTTGCGCCGAGGATCAAGCCGGGCTTGCCACACCCGTTTGGTGGTCTCCATGCTCATCATGTCAGAAGATGCCAAATCGGACCGCCCCCAGGTGGCGGCAATCGGGTGTCGCTGCATGAATTCCAGCACAGCCTGGCAGGCCTGGCTCAGACGCCGTTCGTCCCGCGCCCAGCGCATGGCCTGGCGAATGCTGGTGGCAGACAATTGCGGAATCATGCGCGCGCATTCGACCGCAGTCAGACTGGTGCCGTGGGCCATGATGCCGGCATAGACCATCAGCAGCTCGTCGGTAGAGCGCGGCTCACGTCCGAGCATGATCCAGCTAAAGCGCACCTGGGCGTCAACGGCCAGAATCACTTCCGGCAATTGAACCTCACCGATGCGGTGATCCAAAGCCGCGCGCAGCTTGGTCACTTCTGGGTCTTCGTCCTCTGCGGGCAATGGCGACAAATGGAGTTCATCATCCACGCGCAGTACGCCACTGCGGGCTGCAGCGGCCACCGCATCGACACCGGCAGTTACTCTGGCCAGCAAAGGCTTCAAGAAAGTGGCAGCCTTGCTGGGTAACGATAGACGGGCATAGTGTTTCTTGGACTCTGCCTGCCAACGCTCGTCCGTGAAGAACAAGCGCGCACGACCCCGAAAGCTCAGGCTGTGCTCAATCCAGACCGAGCCATTGCGCACCGCGCGGCGCAGGGCAAACAGGGTGGCCACCTCCAACGCCTGAAACGCCCGTTCCCGGTCTGGGCTGGAGATCGAAACCTGCCAGATCATTCCCAGACTTGGTGCCACCACTTCAACTGGCAGCTTTCTGGATCCTTTGAGATATAAAGCTTGCAGCTTGGCAAGGTACTCGATGGCAGGATGCTCGCCGGTGGCCTGCCAGGGCAGCTTTGCAATGGCGACGAGCAACGACCGCACGGGGCGAATTCCATCAATCAATCCCTCGCGGACCAGGGAGGCCCTGCTCGGTGGTTTGCGTTTCTGGGTTTCGGTGATCAAGGCTTCAAGACGGGCACGCAACTCAGCATCTGGCACCGCACCTTGCGCGCTCAAGGCAACAAGTTCGCCGAGCAGCGTTTTGTACATTGCGGCCCAATTGACGGTAGCGGGGACATCGGCGGCAGCCTGACGCCACAGATCGGCGATCCGGCGCTGCACCATAAGGATCAACTGGTCTGTGGTGGTGAACAGGCAATACCGAAGAAAGCATGCGACCTCCACGGTGCGCGCTGGCTCTTTGATCTTGGCTCCGGCTGAGGGCGGCCTGGAGACAAGTCGGCGCGCGTAGCGGCGCAAGATGAGATCGGGGATGTCTGCCAGGTGCTTATGAACGTCCAGCGTGTAAAGCAGGTCGATGCGCTCCAGTACCTCGCTGATTTGGCGGGTTGAGTGTTTCGCCGGTGCAGCCCATAGCCAACTCTGCTGGGTTTGTCCATCTGGGCGCAGCTCTGAAACTGAGGCTCGCCAGCGATCAAGTGTTGCTGGATCAACGCTGGCGGCGATGGCGGTGCCTGTTTCAACTTCAAGCTGGGCAAGTGCCGCCGCAATCAGTGTCCGAATTGCCCGCTCGTGCACGATCACCAGCTTGTTCTTGTACAGCCATTGACGCGCCCGCACGAGTAGCTGATCGCGGTCGGCGCAGCGCGCCACTTCGTCGCGCAGTTCACGTACCAGTGAGCGGCGCTGGTGCTCGCTCATCCACTGGAATCCAAGGACCGTGCAGGCTACTTGTTGGTGATCGAATAGCGTGCGCCCGCGTTCATACATGGCTCTCAGCGAGGCGACTTCTGGTGCTGCAATGCCAAGCTCGTTGCCAAGGTGGCGCCACAAGGCTACTGGAATTACCCGAAAGGCACCGAGCAAACGCCCACTCATGCGCAGGAAACCAATATGGAGCGCCAGACCAAGCTTGTGGGAATCACCTCGGCGTGCATTGATTGCGTCGCGCTCGGCACCATCGAAGGTGAAAAATGCCTTCATCTCGAAGTCGCTGATATCGCGGGGGAGCCCACGCATCCCCAAAAACGTTGTGTGCCAACCCTGCATCGTGAACCTCAAAAGTGGGAGGCCACCATACCCGTTTACAAAGCGAACAGGAAAGTCAATGAAATCAACGGTCTACCCAGACCACCCCCGCGCCAGTGCTAGCTTTGCGTACCGTCACTTATTGCACTGAAAACGAGGAGACCCCATGCAATGCACAGCCTCGGAAGCGGCCGCCACCGAGTCGGCCCGCTTGTGGACGGCGTGCGCTGCCGGCGACCAAGCGCGCAGCTCGTACCGTTCCGAAACCGCAGCCATCAGGCGAGACGAAACAGCACGGAAGGAAAGGCCCAGCACGTCCTTCAACGGAGAAATGCAATCGAACCCAAGGAAACCTTCCTCGGCGTCGTGTAGAAGCTCCAGGAGCGCGTCAGAGGCCGGCAAAGGGGTGTCGCTCCACTGCCGGCGCAAAGCGAGCACCAGGAGCGAATGCTGGGCCACAGAGAGGGGCAGGGGCCATGATGATTCCCCACCCCAGCGGTACGTCCGCGCCAAACGCAAGGCAAGGTCACTGTCGAGCCAAGCGCCGGGATCGGGATTGATGAGGTCGAGGCGACGGCCAGAAGGAAGCCGAACCCACGCGCGCGCTGCTGCCGGCGTCATCGGCCGCCCCGCAAGATCATGAAGCCGCCCGAATAGGCGATCTGGAAGCGGTTGAGCACGTCCATCCCCAGCAGCGGAGCGGAAAGGCGCTCCAGGACGGCGATAGCCGCGCCTTCAACGGCGAAGGGGCCGACGATCACCGTGTTGGCAGCAGTGATGCCACCACGTTCACGTCCTGCGGCCGTGTCAAAGGATGTTGCGCGGCCGGCGCGGATGCCGGCATTGCGGGCGAGCTTGACCGGCAGCGTCGTGAAGCGCGCTCCGGTGTCCACCATGAAGACCACGGGAAAGCCGTTGACGGCCCCGGCGATGTAGTAGTGGCCGTCCGCAGCGCGCGGGATGGAGTAGTCCCCGTTGCCCAGGCGCTGCGCCGGCTTGACCATCACGGGAGAGGCGGCCGCAACGTCTAGCTGGTCGCCGGGGTAGCTCTGGCCGTCATAGACGATGTATTCGCGCTGCTGCGCGTGCGATGTTCCAATGGCAAGGCAGGCCATCAGTGCCACAAGGGCGCGAGTAGCGTTCATTGCCAACTCCAGCGATAGAAGCCAGTCAAGTGCGCGAAAATAGCGGCGTTCGCGGCGCTGGCCAGCCAGGTGAAAAACAGAAAGGAAGCCTTCCGCGACTTGTGGCGGAAGGCATGTTGACCAATCAAGGCACCGGGCCAGCCGCATAGCAGCGCGATCCAGTGCAAAGACTTTTCAGACCAGCGCCAACGGTCAGCGACGGCCGCTGATTTGTCGAGGCCGTAGGCCAGAAAGGCCAAGTTGCTCATGAGCGCATAGGCCCAAGCGTAGTGAGGCCGGATACGCCCGGCGATGCCGGCGACAATTACGCCCACAAGGAACACCGTGCCCAGCGCAAAAGCGGCCCAGCGATGGGCGATCCAAAAGCGATCCGCCAGTGACAGGCCCGGCGCGTTCATTTCGCCAAAGCAGGATCAGCGGAGAGGCCCAGGGCCACAATCAAGCCGGCAGCCTCCTGCAAGCCCGCAAGGGACGACTGGATGAGTCGCGCCGGCACCAGCTCGGCATCCTCGGCCGTGGCTAGCACGGAGCACTTCTGTTCCGTGCTGCCTTCCTTGCGCGTCAGGTTGACGACATTGCGCTGACGGTAGCGCCACGTCTCGCAGCGCGACAGGCATTTGCCGTCCGGGTCGCCGGCCGTGGCCGCGTTCACCGAGTCCTGCGCGCCGGTTGCATTCCCGACATTGGATGCAATCGTGCCGATCAGCATGGCCAGCGGGTTCAGCGACAGCATCACGGAGCCGCCCCGGCCGCTTTTGGTGGCCAAGGGTGCGGGGTTCTCGGCATAGTCGCCCACGCGAACCTCGGCGGTACGCCGGGTCGCGGGGCGCAGCGCCTGGAATGCACCATCCAGCTCGTACACCACGTCAGCCTGTTCGCGGGTGTCCACCAGCTCGAAGCCGCTGGAGGCCAGCGAAGCCCGCGCGGCGGCCGTCAGCTTTGGGCTGGCCAGGAATTCGATGAAGACTTTGCGCCCTCGATCAGCAGTCAGGTCGATGCGCCCGGTGATGGCCACCTTGACCTCGGCGGCCGTGGCGGCCGTGGCGGCCGCTACAGCAGCCGGAGCATCGTCGGGCACCGCTTCAGAACTGGCCAGCGCAGGTAGGGTGCAGCCGGCCGCAGCGGTCAGAAGCAGGTAAAGCGGAAGGTGACGCATGTTTTCCTCCTTGTTGTTCTTGATGTTCAATCGTCTTCTCGGAAATGGGTGGTGGAGAACAGCAGCGCCGATCCGCGTTGCTCGATCTGCACCATCCCCAGGATGTTCATGCCCAGCAATGCAGGGCCGTTCATGGTGGGCATGACGGCAACCTGGACGTTATGGGCACGGAAGGAACCGAAAACCACTTCTGCTACCGTGGCGACGCATCCGAAGACCTCGCCGGCCGCCGTGCTGAACTGGCGAGGTTCGCATGATGTGATGCCCAAGGGTTTGGCCAGCGAGCCAGGAACGGATGTCACGCCCGCGCCGGTATCCACAATGAAGGTGACAGGCTGGCCGTTGATGCTGCCCGGCGTCTCATAGTGCCCGCGCTGATTCTTTGGCACGCTCATGGTGGCCACGCGCGGCGGCTCGCCCGCTCGTTGTGCGGCCATGGCGGCAGGCTTTTTGCCGAAGTAGTCGAAGGCAACAAAGCACAGGAACCCGATCCCGATCCAGACATAGGCGATGCCGGCGAGGCGCGGCCTTGCCATGTAGAAGGCCGCACCGGCCACCATCAGGAGGCACAAGACCGGATGGCTCAACACGAAACCTTTGAGCCATTGGGTCGTCATCAAGAGGGCGTCGTGTGGAGTCGCCCCATGCGCTATTTGCCAGATCGCGCCCGCGACAATCAGAAAGGCGTAGGGCAGCGCATTGGCGATGACGAACTGCAAAAAGGTGATACGGGGTTGGTCTGCGCGAACCTCGCGCGAACCGCGAAACACCTTCGGGTCATAGTAATGATCCTGCATGGTTTTCGCGGCCCGCTCTCGATACCAATCCCGGTCATCTGCGCTCATGGCCAGCTTTCACTTACTGAAGGCCACGGCCGGCGCTGGCATCACCAGCTCAACCTCTACGCGCCGGTTTGCGCTGCGCCCAGCCTCGGTGTCATTCGAGGCGACAAAGCAGGTCACGCAGTAGGAGACTTTCAGCTTTCGGGGGTCAACGCCACCACGGGCAAACGCGGCGCGCACAGTCGCAGCTCTTGCGATGGCCAAGGCGCGATTGCCGGCCACGGTGCCGGTCGAATCAGTGCGGCCACGGATCAAGACGCGCTCGGCCGTCATGGCCAGTGGCAGCAGCTCGGACAAGCTACGCTTGGCCTCATCGTTCAGATTTGCCACGGAGCTAGAAAACGGGAGCGAGCGCAAGGAACTGGAGGCAGTAGCCGCGACTGGCGCGGCCGTGGCCGGGCCGACTGCAACTACCGTCACGGGGCGCACGTCGTCGGTGAGCTGGGCGGAGCCGGCCGGGATGGCATCCGCTTCGGCCGGGATGGCGAGTGTGGCGACAGTATGGGCGTCTAGCTTGGCCAAGACCGAAGGCTGCGGCCGTGCAGCCGCCTTGCCGGTCGCCTCTGGTGCAGCATCGGTGCTGCCCAGCATCGGAGTCTTGGGCGTTGGTGCCGCACACGGATTGCATGGCACAAAGTAGTCGGTGCCGGTTTGTGGATCGCGCACTTGGGCCAGCCCGGTGAGCACGGGCGCGCCCATCAGGAGCACACGGGGTTGCTCGGGAGGCATCGGCGCGCATCCGGTTACGCCAGCGGCAAGCATGGACGCCCCTAGCGCCCAAGTCACAGGCGCTGGCCAGAACGGCGTGCCAGGATGGAGTGCGCGCCGGCCCTTGCGCGTCAGAGACAGTCGGATGGATGTGCCGGCAGGCTTGCGCGACAGATAGCCGCGGTCGATAAGGTGGCGGGTTTCACCCAGGTACTCGCGCATCACGGCCAGATCGACAGCACCGCACAATGGGCGGCCCGCCGCGCGTTCCGAAAGCACCCGAATGCCCCGCACTTCGCCACGGTCGAGCGCACGCAGCAGCGCAAGCGCGGTTCCGTTCAAGTCGGGATGTTTGCTCATGGTTCAGTCCTTCACCAAGTCCTTGAACGTGGCCCCAGGCGTGAACTTCGGCTTGTGGGTCGAGGGAATCTTGATCGGCGCGCCGGTCTTCGGGTTGCGCCCGGTGCGCGCCGCGACGGCTGCTTTCTCGAAAGTGCCAAAGCCGGTGAGCTTCACCGCGCCGCCCTTGGCCACCTCGTTTTGTACGATGGTGATGAGGCTATCGAGAAAGCGCGTGGTGGCCGCCTTGGATGCTTCGGTGTCTTCAGCAATGGCGTCGATCAGGTCTTGTCGGTTCATGGAAATCTCCGTGTGTCAGTTGAGAATATGACCCAGCACCTTGCCGCAACGGGCGCAGCGCCGTTCATGTACTTGGGTTCCGTCCCAGCTCGAATAGATGGGCGTGGACAGCGGCGAATGGATGCCAAACAGGCAAAGCAGGGCGTTCCACACCTTCACGGTGCGGCCCACATCACGCGGGTGAGCTGAAGCAGCGACTCCCCGGTAAGTCCGTCCAGATACTCGGTGGCCACCAGCCGGCGTGTATCTGGAAATTCCTGCACGCGGTCATCGAGGGCAGCCCACTGGGTGACGCCGTACTCGCGGACAACGCAAAGGATCTCGTCCAGCCTGGTGCAATCAGGCAAAACGGGCGTGCAGCCGATAACGCGCTCGCGCAGCTCGATGGAGAAGAAGTTGCGCAGCTCATTCAGCGTGTGCGTCTCGCGCCAGTTGGACGAAATCACCACATCAACATCGGGATGCGTTCGCAGCCATGTTTCCAGCAGGGGCAGGTAAATCAGCGTGCCAGACTGGCCAGGGTGTAGAACCCCGTCGATGTCCAGCATCAGGACGGGGCCACGGGGAGCACGCTGAAGCGCCCATCGTGTTGCGCGTTGAGTCGCCGGCAGACTTTCGCGCGCGAAAGTCGGGGCGACGGTCGGGCGAATGCCGACGAAGCGGAGTAGGGCGCTCATCATCGGCCGTGCTCCGGCAGCGCCGGCAGCGCCGGCATAGGAGCCTCGCCAGCCACCCACTTCCATGAAGGGAGCTTGCTTTCCGCAATCAATTCATCGACGGCGGCCGCATAGTCTTCACTGGCCCCAGGCGGAACCACGTACATGGCGGTCGGCTCCGGCTCGGTATCCGAAGCCACCGCGCAGGCCAGCGGCCGCGTGGAAGGCAGGTTGTACCGCATCCCTTTCATGAAGCGCCGGTTCTGCTGCGTCAGAGCATCGAGCGCCATCTTCTCGAAGGTGCTTTCAAACGGAATCCAGTTCTCGGTCACGCACATCAGCGCGACTTCCTCCAGCGAGGCCACGCCGGTAGCGCCGATGCTGAAAGTGCCGATCATCATCAGGTGGGTGCCCTCCAAGGCATCCCACAGGCCCAGCTCCACCTCGAATCTCTTGAGCAGCCTCTTGTAGATGTCGTCGTTCATCATGAAGTGGCAATCGGGCAGGTGCTTGAGGACGATCTTGTGCCCGTAGCGCGACTGAGCCAGTTCCTTCACCTCCCCCACCACCAGCATCAAGCGCCGGGTGCCCTTCTCGGGCGTGGCGATTCGCATCATCTGCGCGAGTCGCCGCTGGGTGATTTCGTTCTTCTTCTCGGCGTTGAACGATTCGGGCATGTAGAGCATTCCGGCCAAGCTCGCGCCTTTTGCAGTCTTGTCCTCGGCTGCTTGCAGCAGATACTTGCGGATCACGTACCAACTGCGCTTGCCGGCCATCGTCGGTGCCCATCGGTTGAAGCCCGCTTCTTCCCACAGGTAATGCAGGGTGCCGCGCAGGGTCAGTTTGTTGCCATCGGTCTTGACGCTATCCGTCTCCTTTCCGCTCGGTGCCGGCGCGGATCGGCTGGCCCCCTTGGACAGCGCGAAGTCGAACTTCAGCGCCGTGGTGCCTTCGTCGGGGTTCTCCTGGATCGCGGAGCCAATGACTTGGCCAAGCCCGGACAGCTCGGGCGGCGGCTCGTAGGAATCGCAGGCCGGGGCGTGGCCGCTACCAGAATTGGGCATCCGTTTGATGAGGTACTTGTCATCGACCTTGGCCACGTACATTTCAATGCCAGGGGTACGGCACAGGCACAGCGGCCGCTCCCGCGAGCTGTAGATATTGGCCAGCAGCTCGGACAAGGCTGGGTCGTCTGAATGAATGGATTGCCCGCCAATCTGGTAGATCGCCATGTTTTTCTCCCTTGCTTACCGGCCCATGTCCCGGCCCACGTCCCGCGCGTTCTCCCGCGCAGGCTCTTTGCCCTGCTCGTACACCTGACTCTTTTCGTTGCCGTGCTGGATCGTCACTTTCTCGCCTACCCGGACATCCCGATCCAGCCCTTCCTTCTCGTAGCGCACAGCCACCATGTCGGACATCTTCACCAGGGCGTGATGCGATGAGGTGGCCACCACTTCGCCCTTCACGTCCTGCTTGAGTTCTTGCGCATCCCGCACCACCAAGCCCCGATGACTGGCGGCCATGTCGATCACGCGCCGCGATTCATCCACGGTGACACTTCCCTCCGGGACGCGGCCCCGATGAAGCTGCTCGGACAGCTCGGCACGCGCATTGAAGTAGCTGGTTTCCCGCTGGTCTTGACTGGTCTGAGGTGTCCAGCTCTGCTTGATGTCGTGAAGCTGCTTGTAGGCCCCGTCCAGCTCCGGGTGGCGCTCCAGCGCCTCCCGCTTGGTGAGCTGGTCGAATGCCTGGGCGCGCTGATAGGCCGGGGTCTGCTCGAAACGGGCCAAGTCGTTTCGAGCCGCTTCGAGCTTGGCCGCCAGCTCGTCACGGTCGGCCAGCACCGGCCGTGCGGTGCGCTCCTGTTCCGGCCGCAAGGCATCAGCGTAGGCCCGCTTCAGGGCCTCGTCGTTGCCCCCGATGTACTTGCCATACTCCCGCACACCCTCCTTCTCGGTGTACGTGGTCTGCCCCGGCGTCGAGGCCGACTCCCGGCCATTGGGAAGGCGCTCGGTGCGGATCACATAGGGCTGGTCTTCAGCCTTGGCATCCCGGAAGGCCCTGGCGGCTTCATTGACGTTGCTGTAGTCCTTCGCATCGTTCTTGGCCACGGTGCCCACGGTGTAGGTCACGTTGTCGCGCACACCTTCCCGCTGCTTGGCCAGCGTATTGATGTCGTCCAGGGCGGACACGTAATCGCGCCGCTCGGCGTGCGTCCAGGCGCGCCCGCGCTCCTGCTCCAACACATCAACCGCTGCTGCTCGCCGTTTCCACTCTCCGCGCTCTTGGCTGTTCTCGTAGATTTGCCGTTGGTTGGCGTCATAGACGCGCACCGAGTCGGTGAGCTTGTCGCGCTCCAAGGCGCGCACGGACTCCACCATGCCGTTGTAGGCGTTGTCGTGCTGTTCCTTGTTGACGAACCGCCCGGTGCCGCGCTCGGCCACCTGTTCCTCGAAGCGCAGCCGTGCGCGGGTCACTGAGGTTTCCGGGTTGACGGCCAACACTCTGGCCTCCACCTCGTAACCCTGTTCCTTCAGGCGAGTGGTCAAGTCCCGGATGTTCTCCGGGCTGCGCATCGTGCCGTCCACCACCAGATTGCGGCGGTTCTCCACGGCGGCCAGCGTGAGGCGGGTAGCCCATTCGCCGGCCTCTTTCTGCGTTCGGTCGGCGGCGTGCTGGGGGTCTTCGCGCGAAAGCTGCTTGTAGCGCGGGTTTTCCTCGCGCATCCGGTCGGCGTCGATCACCACAGCGCCACCGTTGGCGCGCAGCTCGCGGATCGCTTCGGCCGCCAGCGCCGATTTACCCGATCCCGGTTGGCCACCCAACAGGATCGCCTTCGGATTCTCCTGCGCCGTCGTTCTTGCCAGTGCATCGCGCTCTACGTCTTTGTAGGCGCTCTCCATTGCGTACTTGGAAACCTCCCCAGCCATTTGTCTGCCCTCCTGCCTTATTGGTAAAGGTCGCGGGCCTGCTGGCCGTACTGAGTGATGACGCGCTCGATGGCCTCGTCAGCATTCGGATCGAGGTCTTCGCGGATCGTGCGCAGCTCGTCCTTCGCTTTCTGAGCGGCCGCAATCACGGCCTCGTCAGGGGTAGCTTTTTCGCGCTCGGCGGCAATGGCTTCGGAGTGGTGGGCGATGATGGCCCCCAGGACATCCAGCGCCACCTCGTAGCGGACGCCGGCACGGCTGAAAAGTTGATTGGTCATGGTCTGGATTCCTCACTGATTACCGGATTGGTTCTTGGCTTGGTTTGCATGGAGCGGCCACAGGGCCGCGTGCAGCAGGCGGTAGGTGATGCGGTCGCGCTTCAGCAGGCGCGCATACACGTCGTTGGCCGTCAGCCCAAGGCTGCGGGTGGCGTACAACCCCCAAGCCAGATAGACGGCCAGCAGCACGGCAGCAGCCGGGACAAAAGCCAGAAACCACACCCCAGCTATGACAAGCCCCACCACAAGCAAGCGGCCCCCTACGGTCGCCCACTTGGAGCCGAACATTTCGAGCTGGGCCTTACGGTTCAGGTCGTGCTCGGCATGAGCGCGCTTCCAGACATCGGCCCACAGCTCTCCGGGGGAACGGCTGAAGACGGCATCCAGGTAGGCACGAAACTCGCGCATCAACAGGTAGGACGCGGCAAAGCACATCCCCACAAAAACCAGCAGCTCAAGCGTTTCTCGATTCATGTTCTTCTCCTTTGGTCTTTCGCGCGCGAAAGTCAGCGCGGCGTCGGCACGCGCTCGCGCTCCATCTGCATGTCCTTGCCGCCACGATCCCGCGCCGGCTCCTTGCCCTGCTCATAGACTTGGCTGCGCGCCTTGTCGTACTGGATCGTCACGCGGTCGCCCACGGCAAGGTCACGATCCAGATTGGCGCGTTCGTAGCGCACGGCGATCATGTCGCCCACTTGGAGCATCGCGTGGTGCGACGAAACCGCCACCACTTCGCCCTTGAATTGCCCGCCAAGCCGTTCGGCATCCCGCACCATCAGGCCGCGATAGGCTGCGGCGTGGTCGATGACTCGCTTGGACTCGTCCAGCGTCACGCCATCGCCCACCAGCCGGCCGCTGTGCAGCTCTTTGGAAATTTCTGCCCGCAGGTAAGCGGCGTCCTGCCCGGCCCGGTGGGCGTCGTGCAGCATCTTGTAGGCACCATCCAGCTCGGGATGCTTGGCCAGAGCTTCGCGCGTGGCCAGCTTGTCGAAGGCCACCGCCCGCTCCACGGTCGTGATTTCGTAGAAAACCTCGCGCGCCGGCTCCAAGTTGCCGCGCGCGGATTCCTTGGCGGCCTCGTTCCACGTCTGCTTATCGACCTTGGAGTAATCGAGCTGGTAGCCCGCATCCTTGGCGAGTTGCCCGATGAATTCGCGCGTCGTGCGGCCGTTCCCTTCGCGGAAGGGGTGCATTTCGTTCACGCCGGCATAGACCTCGGCCATCTTCCCGCTGAACTGCTCCTTGTCCATCCCGCGCAGATAGTTGGCTTCCTTGATCGCGGATTGGATTTCCTGCGCCTTCTGCGGGATGTCTTCCTTGAAGGTGAACAGGGTTCGGTCGCCCGCAGGCCCCTTTGCAATATCCACCTTGCGCACTTCGCCGGCCCACTCGTAGACATCCCGAAAAACCTGCTTGTGGATCGCCTGAAGGTGGGCCAAGTCGTATTCGCCCCGTACCGGGTTTTCGCGCAGCTCCTGGATGCGAACGGCCGTTGCGCCGCGCTCGAAGCGTTGAAGCGCCGCGAGGTCGCGGATGTCGGCCTTGTTCTTGAGAACGTGCGTGCCGGGGTAGGTGTAGTCCTCTTGCTCGCTCATTGGCTGGCCCCGCGTGTGCGCTCCAGGTACTTGGCTACCGCCTCGTCAGGGGTCAGGGTGCCGGCGATGACGGCCTCCTGAATGGCGAGGTCGGCGGCGTCCACCGGCATCCCCTCCAGGGACAGGGAAGCATTGGCTTGAACAAACTGCGCACGGCGCACGTCGGCCGGATGGGGCGCAGCCACGGGGCCGGTATCGAGTTCATAAGGGTTCTTGTCTTCCATGTTCGCCTCCAGTCAGCCCAAGCCGGGCACAGCAATGCCAAACACCCGCACGGCAACAAACACCACTGCCGCCAGCCCCGCCACGATCAGCACGCCGCGCAGCACGCGCGCGAGCAACAAGCCAACGACAATGCCGATTAACAGCGGGGTAGGGGTTTCAGCGAAGATGCGTTGCAGTGCGGCCCAGGCCCCGCCCACGTAGGGAGAAACCATTTGCCATATCTGCGTCAGCAGCGCATCCATCGGTAAGTTGTCCATGCGGGTGTCCAGTGCCAGTATTCAGATGCCGTTTGTTTGCTTTCACGGTGAAAGCAAGTTTATCAAAAAAATCCTACTGGCACTAGGCGTTTAGCGCGATAACGTCAATAGGAAGGGGAGGGCGATCACGCCACCAAGCTCTCGCGCACCGGCCGCAGCGCGGCGGATGTCTGGCTGATGATCTGGTGGATTTCGCCCAGGTAGCTATCCACCCGGTTCTTCATGCTGGCCCAGGTATGTTTGGTCTGAACCAACGCATCGAGCGTTTCAGCGTCGAACCGCCCCGCCTGGATGCAGTTGTGGATGGTCAGCAGGCGAATCTCCATGTTGCGCAGCGCATACTCGCAACGATTGATTTGCTGGCCGTCGATGGGGGTATGGCAGTAGCGGACGTTCTCCACGTCGCGCACGAAGCCCTCGAAGTCCTTTTGATGGTCGCTGAGAAGGCCGACAAAGGTTTCCATCAGGCGCAGTTCGCGGTCAGGGGTAGTCATTGGTGGAATCTCCATGTTGTTGGTTAAGGGTTGAGAGAAAAGCATTCGGAACGATGGCCGCATGTGTCGCATTTGCGGCCCCGGCTTTTGCGCGCCTTGGCCCTGCGCTCGGTGAGGTCGATGTACCGGGCCACCAACTGCTCGCAATAGGCGTCGTCGCGCAGCTCCACGCGCATGGCTCGGCGCTCACGGGTTTTTCGGTTGTTGATGGCCACGAAGCCAAAGGGCGCTGTTTCGAGTCCGTTCAGGCGAAGCAGCCACGCTTGCAAAGAGAGCTGTGCAATGTCCGTCTCATAGACGCGGTGGGCATCGCGGTTCTTGTTTTCGAGGGGAACATGCAGCCCATCAGGAAGCCGATACACCTGATCGGGCCGGCCCACGACGGGGAACGGTGCATTGATGAACAGGTTGCGCTCCACTTGAGCCACCTTGCCGGCCGCAAGCTCGGGAGGGAGCCAGTTCTGAGTGAACCCTCGCCAGACCATGAATGTCCAGCCGGCCAGCACCAGGGCCAGGGCGAATAGGATGTAGCTGGCCAAGTTGCTCATCGCGGCATCCCCAGCAAGCGAAGCAGGGCGTTCAGCCCAGCGCGCACAGCCGTGGCCGCGCACCGGCTCCTGCACAGCAGAGGCACCAAGCCAGGTGAGACGGCGTAGTAGGCTCGGACGAACAAGCGCCCTACCATTGCCGGCATCAGCACCCGGTCACGCCAAGCGCGGAGGAAATTTGTCTCGGCGGCGTCAGGCCCGTAGATCGCGGTGGCAATGAAACAGCGCCGGTCAATCGCCGCGCGCGTCTGCCCTTCGACCTGAAACCGTAGGTGCTCGAAGGTGCCGGCAGCGGCCTTCGCCCGAACCTCCAGCGGCCGGGCATCCCCGCGCTCACGGTCGAAAACCACCTTTTGCTCGCAGTAAACCGTGCCTACGATGTCGGTGATGGTGTGGTACTTTTTCGCCCGCCTCATCACCCCTCCTGCTTTCGCGCGCGAAAGCCGGGCTTGGCCAGCATCCAGCGATAAATGCCCAGCAGGCTTGTGGCAGTGAAAGCCACCTGCATGAAGATAAGGCCCGGCGCGTCGGTCATGACGCCGAAGCCGATCCAGCAGACATTCGAGGCTAGGAAAGACACGAACCCCCAGCCCGACAAACGGTTGTTGAGGGCCAGCAGCAAGGCCCCCAGCACCCCAAACGCGCAGCCGATCCATTGCAGGTAGAAGGCATCCATGCTCACCTCACAGAAGGGCCTTTCGCCCGGTTTCCACGGCCCGCATCCGCATGGCCAAGGTTGGGTAAGCATTGGCGAACGAGAACCAGCGAACCCAGGATTTCGAGGGGTACAACACGGCCAGCTCGCGCAGCGCCGTCAACATCGCTTCGCGCCCTACGGACTGCGCAGCGCCGGCATCCGCCCGGTACTCGCAATACCGGCGAATCCCCAGGAACAGGAGGAAGGCGGCAAAGAAAAAGTTGTTGTTGTCCAGGAGGTGGCTGCTCACAGCAAAGCAGCAGGCATAGGTGAACGTGGCGAAGATATGGCGCTCATGAACATGTGCGTTTTCATGGGCGATCACGCCCCGCATACCCTCGTCGCTCATGCTGGCCAGCAGGCCGGTTGTCACGTAGATGCGCGAATGACTCGGCAGCAGCCCCACGGTGTTGGCTTCCTTGTCGGCATGGTCATACAGGAAGACGGGGCGACTATCAGGGACGGTTGCCACTATCCTTGCCAAACGCTCTTGAAGCACAGCATCCCGCGACGGTCGCGGAGCAAGGAAGCGCGCCGATAATGGCGCGCTGGCATAAAAGCCGAACAGGAATATCAGGCTACCGAGAGCCTGAGTCATTGGCTTGGCGGCCGGATTCGTGGATAACCTGCCAGTTACCCACAAAATGCCGCCAGCAACCTCCATGATGAAGACGATCAGAATGATCCGTCTGAACCAGTGAGACGGGATCATTGCAAATTGCAGTCGTCACAGATTAAGGCTGTGGGGATCGAGCGATACGGCGTTTGATCGGTGCCAGCGCGCCAGTCATTTCTCATGCTGAGAGGCTGTTGCGAAGCACATCCGCCCAAGGTGGCCGTGGTAATGAGAATCAGGAGTAGTTTTTTCATCGGTTGCCCTTTCAGGGGAAAGTTGGTTGTTGATTTCTTCCAGCAGCTCCCGGCACACTGAATGCACCCGCTGACGCGAGACGCCGACGTGGCGCGCGACGGTTGCCTGCCGGTAGCCTTTGAGGAACACTTCTTCAGCGATGCGGTAAGATTCGGACGAAAGACCCAGCCGCCGCGCTGCTTTCACGAAGACAGCACGAGACACATGGCCACACGCTGCGGAAACAGTCTTGAATATCTGGCTCATCCCCTTGCACCGTAAGGGTTTTGAGCGTATTTTGTCAATAGACAAGATGCGCAAATTCTATCCAAATTGGAAGGAGAGTTGTAATGAAAAAGATGCTTTACGTTGCTTTCATCGTGGCAGCACTTGCCGGCATGACGAACGCCAGCGCCCAAGCGGCCGCCGCGAAGCGTGGCGGTGTCTGCATCGGCCCCTTCCGTGGTGGCGACTCGGTGTTGCAGTGCGAACACATCGGCAAGGTGACGATCAAGCAGATTTACGAAAAGGGCTTCCGTGTCGTGCATATGCAAGATGACAAAAACACGGCCACCTACGTGATGCTGGTTATTGAGGAACAATAATGATGCGACTGAAAAAAATGCTGTTCTCTCGAAGGCGCTGGATGCTCTGGCTTCCATTGCCGGCCGCTGCCGCACTTTCGGCATCCGGTGGTAATTTCCTTGCCGACTACATTCCAATGCTCGGCGGCGGATTGATTTTCTGGATTCCATTCTGGCTTGCATGGTGGTTAAGCGATGGATTCAAGGGAATGTCGAAATGGCCCGGCACTGGCGCGCCAAATAGCGCAGCAGGCGTTAATCCATTTACCGGCAAGTCTTGTGTTGTTCATCATTTACCCTGGGGCGATAACTACACGGGCGGCAATTCTTGAAAGGGGGCAAAGCCCCCTTTCCCTTTACTTGCTGCCGTTGTTGATCTGAACCGAGGCGGCCGTTTCCCGCTTCATGTTGTCGTTCAGCTTTTCGCCGTCTGCCGTACCGTCGCCGCCAGTCAGCTTGTCCCAAGCCTTCTGAACGGTGTCCTTGCCGTCGCGGATCATGTTGTCCTCGTTGACGGCTGCGGGATTGGCCCGCCCAGCGCCTACAGCCTTGTCCGGGCTGGCCCAGGCATTCACGTTCTCGTCCAAGGCCCCAGCACGCGCCGGGATGCTGCCCTTGTTCTTCGGGTCGAGCTGGCCCTGTACGTCCCCTCTGGATTCCGCAATGATCGGAGGCGCAGAGGTATCAACCTTGAGCGGAGCGGTTCCGCCGTAGCCGGTCTGTGCCACCTTCTTCTTGTGGACGCCCTGGATGTCCTGCGGGATGCCGGCGCGATCCTTGGCGGATTGCTTCTCCAGCTCGCCCTTCGTGGTCGGCAGTTTTTCGCCTGCGAAAGTCTGCTGCGGCATGGTGGTAGCTTGTTGAACCATGCCCTTCTCGCTCACGTAGTCCTGCACCATGTCCATGATCCGGTCTTCGGATTGGTTGGCGAAACGCATGGCGGTCATGCCATTGCGCGCGGCCACCTTCTCGAACAGATACGGATCGGCCATCAGATCCTTGTGAGTCGTGAAGCTGTTGCTGTCGCTACGGTTGGCGCGGTCGCCAGTACCGAACTCACGGCGGTCAGAGACATCACGCACGCGGGAAACTTCATCCACGTTTGTGAGGGCTGCATCGCGGCCGTGGCGGTCGTTTTGGGCCGATTGGTTGCCCGTCCCGGCCTGCTCGGTTCGTGAGCCGCGTTCAGCAAACGTGCGCTCGGTGCGCGCGGCTTCCTGGTTGCCATGAACCGTATCCACGCCCCGATCCCGGCCGTGCTCGGCCGTGTAGGTCTTCGCGCCGTTGTACCCCAGGCCCGCGTTGATGAGGCCGCCCGAAGGCTGGGCACCACCCTTGCCGCCCCGGTAGTTCTTCAGAGCTTGGTCGATCTGTTGCTGGTTCGCGCCGCCCTGCTTCATGGCGTCGGCAATGCGCTTTTCCTCGCGCGGATCAGGCGCACCGCCTGCACCGCCAGCACCAGGCGCACCGCCGCCGTTGGGGTTCCCACGGCCAACACCCAAATTCATGTGGAGCTGGTCATTGGCACCGGCCGCCGTGCGGAAGTGCGAACCCTCACGGAAGTTGCGATCCAAGTTCTGGCCGGTTGAGTGCTGGCCACCATACCCACCCTCGCTCCCGCGAGCCGCCACCACACCCGTATTCTGATATTGACCACGGGTTGTATCGTGCCCCTTCACGTCCGTGAGGCTGGAGCTGTCGCCGTGCCGGCGCGCCAGTTGATCCCCGGTCGATGTGATGTCGGTACGATGCGCTTCCTGGTTGCGGCCGGCTTCCAGTCGGTGATCCATGTTCATCTGCGTCAGCATCCGGTTTTGGAGCTGCTGCAAGGCAACCGCGCCGTTCGCGGCCATCGTGGCCGTCGAGCCATTGCCCCGACCGATGGTTGCCCCGCCGCCTTGCAGGCCGATGTTGCTGTCGTACTTGTTCATCGAGGTCGTGTTGACCGATGCGGTATCAAGTCCAGCTTGGCCCATGCTGACATTGCCGCTGGCATTGCTTGCGCCCACCGCCGCCCCGGCAGAGGCAAAGCCGGTCATCATCCGGTCGGCAACACCCATGAAACCACCCTGCCCCAGCTTGATGATGGCCCCGGCGATGAATGGCACCAGGACAACCATGTAGCCGATGGCCGCCTGCTCGTTGGTCAGCGTGGCGTCGAAAGCATCGGTGAGCTGGAACGGCACACCGGCCGCCAGCTCCAGCGCGCGCGCCTTGTAGCGCAAGTGCATGAGCGACAGGTGGTTGATGACGGCAAACAAGATTGGCCACAGGCCGATCCAGGCCAGCGACATCATGTAGCCCGCAATGATCTTCTTTGCCCCCTCGGTCGAGCTGACAACCATCAGCACCACAACAACCGGGAACAGACCGTAGATGATTGCCTCGATCCAGTTGCGCATGTGGGGCAGCGTCTCTTGCGCCAGCAGGCTCAAGGTGCTGTTGGAGCCGTCCGCTTGCCGCGCCGCTTGGGCAGCGCCGGCCAGGGCATTAACCTCGGCCACCCGCGCAGGATCGTTCAGCAGCGCCGGCAGCTCGGTGCCGGCCTCCTTCCAGATGTTGTTGAACATCGCCTGCTTCATCGCGTCTGAGGCGTTGCTGGAGTTGTTCAGAATCCAGTCGTAGGACGTGCCCACCGTCGAAACGAACATGCTGGTAGCGATAGCATCACTGCTTGCCCGCGTGAAAGCCTGCTTGCCGTAGAAGGCTTGGCCAGCCGTTACCGCGTCGTTGACCTTCTCCTTCAGGATGGCCGCAACATTGGTGCAGGTATCGGTGGTAGGCGCATTCGTCAGGGTGTTGTAGGTGACGAAGCGGGCTGGACTCGTGTTGTTGAAAATCACGTTCCAGGTATCGGTGCCGCCCACAATCTGCTGCGGGGTGATTTCACCGTCTTTCACGTCGTACAGCGTGCATTCCTTGATGAACTGCATCAGGTCGGAGCGCAAGCTGGGGTCGCGGATCGTCGCGTTATTGACTTGTTTCAGGATGCGGTGCCCGAAGCCCACATCCCCTTTTTGCAGGCCCAGGTCTTCAGGGACACCGAAGACCGTTTCATAGGTGTTGGTCAGCGCGCCGAACACCAGATTGGTCGTCTGCGCAGTGACGGCCAGGGCAAAGGGCACGTTATCAACCACGCGCGGCGGCTCCAGCCCTGTCTTGTCTGTCAAGGCAACGCGCGCGATCGGCAGATTGAGCACGGTCACAAAGGCCAGGGCGTGGATAAACCACTTCGCCATTTCGAGCTGCTTGTTCATGTAGCCGAACATGCCGATTGCGATGGCGAACAGGAAAACCAGCTTCAGCAAGCCAGCGAAGCCAGCGCCGGCCATCATCGAGGCCACGGCGTTGAAGACGTAGTAGAGCGTTTCTACGTTCCAGTAGGTTTGAATTTCGATGTCCACGGCATCCCCCCTTAGCGCAGGCTCTTGCCGAAGGCGAGCGAGTTACGCAGCGTCTGCGACAGGTTGGCATTCAGCGCACGCTCCATGTACTGCACCTCCTGGGCGATGTTGTAGGTGCTGATGGTCTGCGAGTAGGCAGTGGCCAGCACCTGCTTTGCCGCGCGCGAAATTTCCTCCAGCTCGGGCTTCATCTTGCCCAGCTCGGCGGCCTGGGTGGCATCGGCTGCGGCAGAGAACTTCGCCATCGCGCCGCGCAGGTCGGTGACGGCACGCTGGATGTAAACCTCGGCGTATTTGGCGGCGATCAGCTCCTGGTAGCGGCCAATCAGCGCGTCGGCCATCGAGGTGTTGTTGAGGGTTGTCGTCACGGCCAGCATCTTGTAGATGGGCAGATCGGTTGCGTTCAGGAAGCCGATGGTGGCCGCCATGTCGTCGTGAGCTGAACGGTTGGCGATCTTGTCGGAGATTTTTTCCATCTTCTCCCGCACCATCGTCTTGAAGCTCTTGGTGGTCACTTCATCCTCGGTCGGACTCAAGCAGCCGTCCGCGCTGGTGGTGTCGCAACGCCAGATCGGCACCGTGATGGTGTCGGAGGTGGTACGCGCACCCACCAGGGCCTCCACCGTGATTTCCTTGCGCAGCAGCGGGATAGGCAGTTGCGGGGTGTCGCCGGTCGGGAAAATCATGCTGCCGATCATCGACATCAGGATCATGCGTTGCTCGTCGGTGACGCCATCGAGCTTCTTGAGCGCCTTCCAAACCACGTTGCCGGTCGGGAGCTGGTCTTTCGCCTCGGGTCGCGCGCTGGCCGCCGAGTTCACCGTCTGGTTGGCCCGGCTTTCGCTGTTCATCACGTTCGTCCAAGCGTCGGTGATGTTCTCGAAAATGTTGGTGTCCACACCGAAGTTCTTGGCCGCGTTTTGCTTGCCGCGCGTCCAGGTGTCGGGCACGGCCGCATTGACGATCCCCTTGGCCGCCTCGCAGGAATCCATGTTGAGACGATTGGCAGCTTGCGCCGTGGCTTGCAGGGCCTGCATCACGTTGTCGCAGGTCGGGCACAGGTTCTGAATGGCCAGCTTGAAGCCGTAGCCCAGGGCATTCGAGCCAATGTTGCGCAGCATGGCCACGAACTGCTCTTTGTTGATGAACGAGAAGCCGCCCGCGAACAGGTCAATGCCGCCGCACCCAGCGTTCCAGCTCGGCGGCGTCACCGTCGCCAGTTGGTAGGTGCGCTTGGGCATCCGCATGAACAGACTGCCCCCGGTGTAGAGGTTCATCGTCTGGCCTTGCAGCACGGCCGGGTTGCTGACGTTGCCTTGAGCATTCACGGAGTCGAAAAGCTCCTGCATGTTCATGGCGTAGGTAGAGGTGGTGAAAGCAAATGCCGTCACCAGCGCCGTTACTTTTTTCAGTAGCATGGGCAGCTCCTTAGAAGTTATCGCCGGGCTTGGTGCCGGTGAGGACAAAGATTCGATTGACGATTTCGGTTAGGGCCATCATTCCGAAGCCCACGGGCGCACGGTCGCCGGTCTGCTTTGAGCCAATGAACAGTGCCGGCACGCGCTCAATCCCCCAAGCCGCAGCTTGCGCGCGGCCGTCGCGGGGGTTCGGGAACTCGGGCAGGCCCATGCCATCGACTGATACCGGCAGCACCTCGATGCCGTACTTGTCGGAAAGCATCTTCAGCGTCGGGGCCATTGCATGGCAGTACGGGCAGTCGCTACGGAAGAAGAAGATCAGCCCGTGCTCCTTGGCCAACATCTTCAGTTGCTGTTCCTCGTTCTGAATGCGGCCTTCGTCGTAAATCTTGATCGCGGAGTTATTGACCGGCCGCTTTTGCGCGTAGTCGAGGCTCGGGTTTTGCCAGACCACGCGCCGCCAGTTGTCAGCGAAGACAGCCCCCTTGTCCTGCGTCATCTGCCAAAGCTCCAGGTAGTCCTTCATGTTCTGGTCGGTGGGGTTCATCACCGCCACGTCTTCCCGGCGCTTCAGTTCTTGTCGCAGTTGCTCGGCGGTCTTGATGTCCTTCAGCTCGATGCGCTTTGGCTGGTCAGCCTTGCGGCTAGTCTGCTGCCGTGCCGGTGCTGGCGTCGGCTGCACAGGTTGCGGCTTGGCGTCTTCCATGTCGCAGTACCAGTTGGGCTTGTTCGCATCGCACTGCCAAACAGACGGGTAATCCAGTGACTGCGCATTGGCGTACCCGGACAGCAGGGCCAGCAGGAGAAGGCTTCGCTTCATCATTGGCTTACTCCACGGAAATTGGCGGGGTGCCGTCGAGGCAGTAGTTGAGCTGGGTCTTCAGGATCGCGTCGGTGCGGCCTTGTGGGGTATCCACGTCCTTCTTGGTGAACACCATTTCAAGGCGCTTGCAGTCGGCGCGGCTGAAAGACTTGATGACCTTCGCAGTCACCAGCAGCGGCCCGGTCGAGCGGAATTGGCGCGTGAAGTGCTCGGCCACCTCCCCTTCCATGACGCCGCTGGAGCTGCCGTTGCGGATCGCAGCGGCCAGCACGTCGTGTTGCCGGGTATAGACGGTTGGCCCAGCGAGGCTTTCGCGCGCGAAAGTCGAGCAGGCCAGCAGAATGAGGGCGATAGAGAGAGTTTTCATTGGTCGTAGTAGCTCTGAACTTTTTTGTTGACGGTCTGCTGCACCCGGTTGCTCATGGTCGATGCCGGCACATCCTTGGGCACGATGTCCGCGATGAACTCGGACAGATCAATCCGGGAGAAATCGAGGGCCTGGAGCTGCGCCTGGTTGAAGCCGCCGCAGCTATTCATCGGCATCCCGAGTTGGGCGCGGCCTTGGCGGTTGATGATCTTGGCCAGCTTGGAGTTAAAGCAGCAGTGGCGTTCCTTCTTCTCCACGCAGACCTTGAGCACCTTCTTGCTGCAATACGTCTCAATATGGACGCACAGGTTTTGGCCCCGCTTCATGGCCATGACCTGCTCGGCCGAATCGCAGCTCAACCATTCCTGCACCAGCATGATTGCCACGGACAGGGCGAAGCTGTACGGGTCAAAACCGACGAACTGGAAGCCGTTGGCAAAGGTGAACTCAAAAGTGAAGCCATAGAACCCGAATTGCGGATTGAAGACACCATCACCCAAGCCGGAGGCCCAGCTATTCATTGCGCCAAGTCCCTTATCTACAAGGGAGCTGTCGAGCTGGCCATACAGCGAGTCGTACATGTACTTGGAACCCAGCACGATGGATTCGCGGCCCGCTTCGCCTGCCGCCTTCATGCCGGCGCCCAGGAGCGCGTAATTGCTGAAGGCAGCGCCACCACCGGCTGACTTGCAGCAGCTCTTGAGCGTGGTGCCACCCAAGACCTTGATGCTGCATTCCTCCATGTAGCCCTTGAAGATTTCGACCTTGTTCGGGTCGATGCCGTACACGCCGGCCTCGCGGGCGGCCTCCATCATCACGGCCGCTTGGCCAAAGTCCTTGTCGGGTGGCGCGCTGGTATCAAAGCACCCAGCCCCGCCGTTCTGGCAGAAGGCGCTTTGATCGCACACCGTTTTCTCGGTGTAGGTTTCAGGCTTGTCCGGGCAGTTGTATTTCTGCTCGTACATCACGCAGGTGCCGGAATCGTCGCGCTCCACGCATGACGATCCGATCTGAGAGCACCCCTTGTCTCGCAGCGGCTGGCAGTCGTTGACCATGTTCTGGCTGCGGCATTGATAGGTGTCCTGGTATTCCCAGCATTCACGAAAGACGGACAGGCCCGACACGTTGCGGGTCTGGTTGGGCGCGGTGCAAACCGTTCCCGTCTTCTGGCAGTCAGGCGCTGCGAAGGCGCTGAAGCTGGCGACAAAGGCCAATGCGGCAAGAATCTTCTTCATCATCATTGAGCCCTCTGTTCCAGGGGAGCGCACTGGCTGTTGTCCCATTGGTCATAGCAGTTGCGCGGGCACAGTTGGCGCGTCGTGAGCTGGATCGCCCCTTCCCCGCCGCCCGCAACAATCGTCCGCATGAAGATCGTGTTGGAGCCGTTCTTGAGGTAGGGCTTCACGTCGATGTTCAAGCCGAAGTTCCAGCTCGTCGAAAGCTCCGGGCCGCTGAAGCAGGTGGCGCAGTACTGAACCATGCCGGTGCGGTAGTCGCTGGTTGTGCAATTCCAGCCGCCGCCCACGGCCGTGCAGGATTGGTAGGAGACGGCATTACCGCCACCGCCGCCGCCCCACCAACCGCCGCCGCCCGTATCGGAGCACTGCCAGCCACTGCCCCAATCGTCCCAAGTCTGCGTGCATGAGCGCGTGCTGGAGGACTCGAAGACCGGAGGCGGCGAATAGATTTCGAGGCGGTCGCCACCACGCGGGCCGACATAGACGAGGTTGCCGTTCACCTTGACCATCAGCCAGTCGTCAAACGCGGCACGGGTCAGGGCGAAACGGGTAATCAGCCCCACGTCACGGATGTCGAAAGTGAGGTTGCGGTCGTACACCGCACCCCAGCCGCCCCAATAGTTGTCCGCGATGGTGCCGAACTGGAGGATGTAGTTGCCGGCCCCGTCCGGGGTGAAGCTGGTGGCCATGTCGCCGGCCCAGCTATTCGGGACAATGCCGCCCTGGTCGCAGCCGTCGCGTTCTGGATCGCACGCCACCTTGAGCACGCGCTTGCAGGACAGGTTTTCCAGCGTCTGCGTTTCCGTGCAAGTCTCGGTGATGTAGGTCGCCGGGTTTTTCACGCGCTCCACGCGGCATTGCTGCGTCGAAGCGCCGGGGATGCTGCCGGGGTTGTTGATGACGCCTTTGGAGCCGGTCAGGATCGGGTCGGTCTGCTTGTCGATGGTGAACTTCGGCCGCTGCGTCGGGTTCTTGCTCATGAAGTTCACCGCGTCGCATTCCTGCTGCTGGAAGGCATTGGGGGCCTTGTACGTCTCGCACTGAATCTGCTTGTTCGTGCCCGCCCCGCCGATGAGGTTGCGCCCCTCCTGGAAGTTGGCCGTCTCCGGTGCCGTGGTGCTGTAGTACGGCAGCACGTTGGAGCCAGTTGCCCCATTGATCTTGCCCCCCGCCACACCTTTGCCCGTGTTGGCGAAGTCCTTGCCGGCATTGAAGGCGTCGGCCGGCGTCGTGATGGTTTGTGCGCTGGCTACGCCCACAGCGGCCAGCATCGCGGCGATGGAAAGGACGCGCTTCATTGGTTCCCCCTGATCTGGCGAAGGTAGCGAGACGCCACGGCTTCAAACTGCGGCGCGCGGCGCACAATCTCGTCCAGGGCGTAGTCCAGCGAAACGTCACCGGCCACTGCCACAAAGTTGTCAGGGAGGGCGCAGCCCTCGTTGTCCACTTGGTCGATGGTTGCGGCCTTGGCCAGCACCATCGTGGGAACAGCCTTGACCTTGTACTTGGTGAAGGCGTTGGGGTTCACCAGGACGTTGCCGCCCTGCTCTCCCAGCTCCTTGATGGCCAGCGCCGTATCCTTCAGCGAGTTGTTCTTGAAACCGCGCAGCACCACAGAAGCCCCCACCCGGTTGGCTTGGCTGACGATCCGCTTGAGTGATTCGGCCGGCATCGTGAAGCTGGCGAAAATCATCAGGTCATCCATCTTGCGGGCCTGGGCCTTTTGCTCGTATTGCTTGGCCAGCGCCTCGATGTCGATCCCGGCGCGCTCCGGCGTCGGCACGTTGGGGAACACGTTGGCGGCGTTCTTGGTCGCGGGGTTGTTTGGATCGAACATCTGCTTGCGCTCACGATCTACGCGGCGCATTTCCCGGTCGATGTCGGCCGAGTTGGGCATAGCGCCCTTCTTGGCCTTCGAGGCGGGGTTGTTCGGGTCAAACATCTGCTTGCGCTCAAGCTCGATGCGTTGGCGTTCTTGGTCGAGCTGGGATGCGGTCGGCGTGCTCTGCGCCACGCTTTCGCGGGCGAAAGCGGCCAGCAGCATCAGCCCGATGACAGTTTTCTTGTTCATCAGAATCCCACTCCCAGGCAGCAGTTTTTCTTGCGGAAAATCATGTAGGCGAAGTCTTCGCCGGCATACGGGTAGCTCTTGCCAGCGCCCCAAATCGCGGTCGTGCGGCCATAGGGTTGGCAGCAGCGCCCGTTGATCTTTTCCGTCTGCGGGATCGGGTAGAGCATCTGGTACTTGTATTGGGTCTTGTCCATCACCGGCTCGGGATAGATGCCGCACAAGCCGTCAGCGCCAGAGGTGCCCCACATCAGGAATTCGCGGTGCAGCTTGGCCGTCATGCGCTGCACCAGCAGCGAACTGGCTTGTACGTGTGAGACGTGGGCCTGCACATGGCCGTTGAAGGGGTAGATCGAACCCTGGCAGCCGGCGCACCAGAAAAGCGCGTTACTGCCAAAGCCAGCCGATGACAACACGCAGTCGCCGGCACACGCGGCTTGGGCAATGGGGTTGCCGAACAGGAAAGTTTCCGGGTTCAGCAGCATGGTCAGCTCGTCGTCGTTCCAAGTCGGATCGACTTCGGTGATGTAGGCCACGTCAAAGGAACCCGTCTCCAGGCACGGGTTATCCAGGATCACCTCCAGCCAATAAAGGATCGGATCGGCGTACCAATGAACCTGATAGTTGGACTGCTTGGTGTTGTCCTGCTGCAAACGGATCTCGCCTTCCGGGGCACGGATACCGGGATCGAGCTTGATGCCTCCCAGCGAGACAAAGCAGTACGGGGTGCGGGTCACATCCACGCGCCGCGCCGGCTCCCAAAAGCCGGTCTTGATGCCGATGCGCAGCGGGTTGGTGCAGGTGCATAGGAAGCCGTCCGGGTTGCCGGTGTCCTCCTGGCCCATCGTCATGATCGGCGTGCCGCCCAACGTCAGCGGGAACAGGCAGCTCCAGCAAATATCGGTGATGGGGTTGGCAAACTTGCCCTGGCACACGCCGGCCATACTTTCGCGCGCGAAAGTCGCCGCGAGCACCATGAAAGCCATTACAAGCCAGCGTTTCATTGCAGCTCCTTCGCGGGAATCTCATCGAGCACAAGCATCTTTCCCTGCTGACGAATCACAGCCGGCACGGCCGTGATGCCGAACCGTTTGGAAAGGGTGCCCTTCTGGTCGTAGAAAACTTGGGTCTTCCAGGCTTTGGTGAGGTCGAGCCAAGACCCAGCAACGAGAATCGGCTTCACCTTGAGCTGGCCGCCCTTGGCCACCAAGCGCCCCACTGCTTCGCGCTGTTCGGGGTCGCGGCCGTCGAAGAAAACCAGCGTCTTCGTCAGGCTGGTCATGTCCAGCGGGTTGATCTTCGTTCCAGCCGGCACCACGATGCGGCCGTCGTCGGTCGTCACCGGCTTGGTGTAGGTCACGGTGGGGTCGATGAAACGCTGCGCGCGGGCGCGCACGGTGGTGATACCGTCCACCGGCTTCATGTTCTTGATGCTGCCCATCGAGCGGCGGATGGCTTCTTCCTGCAACCGCTTCAGCTCGCCGCTACGCTCCTTTTCGCGCAGCTTCTTCATAATCATGTCGAGGGCGCTTTCCTCCCCAATCGGGTAGGTCGGCCCGATGCTGCCCAAGCTCGCCGCGTTCGCGGCAGGCAGGATCGAGGCGATCAGCAGGGCTGCGATCAGCTTAGAAAATCTCATAAGCCCTCCCGATGACTTCGGCCTGCTTCACGTTGCCGGTCAGCGCATACCGCGAGTCCAGGCTGTTCGGGTTGGGCGTCGAAACGAAATACTCCCCTGCCCCGATAACGCCCTCTTGCGCGGGCTGGAGAGGCACGCCAGCCTTCGAGAAGGGCTTGGCGGTGCCGATGTATTGGTCATTCACCCAAAACGCGCTGCCGGCCCGTTTAACCGTGTCGCCAGCCACACCGGCCACGCGCTTGATGAAGGTGGTGCCAGCGGGATAGGTCGCACCGCCATGCCAGCGGTAGGCGATCAGCTCGCCCTTCTTCACTTCCCCGCCCTTGTGGATCACGTAGAGGGTGCCGGGCAGGCTGTTGGTGAGGTTGAAGGTGTAATCCAGCCAAGGGGTAGTGGCGGCGGCCAGCGCACCCACGGCGAACACACCCGCGCAAACTGTCCAGTAGATGCGCTTCGCCTTCATCACTTCATCCTCGCCCGGACTTGATCCGTGTAGTCGATGGTCACGCCACCCAGCAGCGCCGCCTTGTTGACGATCACGCAGTTGCACTCTTGCCCCAGCGCATCCACGGTCGCGGACAGCTTCTTGGCAAAGTCGATGGTCAGCTTCTGCGCCACGGCGCGCTGCTCGGCGGTCACGTCGCCACCCTTCCCGATCACGTCGAGGGTGCGCTTCTGGTCTTCCTCCACCAGCACCTGCAAATCAACGGTGGCCACACGCGCAGGCATGTTGCGGTTGATGACGTAGGCCACTGGCGCGAGCGCCACCAGCGTGAGCAAGGTGGACAGCACGGCCGGGATCACATAACGCATCCGGTCGGCGGCCGGCGCGGCGGCCTCGGCCGGCGCTGGCGTCTCGGGGGTTGGGTTGGTGTTCGGTTCAGTAGTCATCTTTCCTCCGGCGCGGGGACAGTTGTTCTTGAGGGGCGCGGCGGGCCAGCATGATTTCCAGGGCTTCCATCGTGGAATGGCCCTGCTCCAGCAGCGCGTTGCATTCGTTGAAGTCCTGCGCGTTGGTCGAAGCCATCAGCAGGGAGAAGGGATCGGGGATGTGGCGCACCACGGAATCGCCGTTGGGCGAGGAAATGAGCATTTCGCTGAAGCGGCCGCGCTCGGTGCGCAGCGACAGCAGCATCCGCTTCACGGCCGGCGAGAAATTCACCATGCCGTCCTCGATCAGCTTTTCCAGGTTCTTGCGGTCTTGGCGCAGCAGAATCTTCCAGTCGGCGTTGTTGTAGGCCGCCTGGGCCGCATCATTTTTATAGGCGTCTTCGATACCTTGCGTGCCCACACAAAAAATGCCGTTGTACTTCCGGGCGCGGCGGTAGCCTTCCTCGATGAACTCTGCGGTTTCCTTGTCAGCCCCCAGGAGCTGCCATGCCTCATCGACCAGACACAGCTTCTTGCGGTCGCGGGTCAGATACATGTCGTGGGCAATGCGCGAGGTCAGCACGAACAGCACCACGCGGCGCAGCTCGGGAGCGTTCTTCAGTTCCTCCAGCTCCAGCCCCACCATGTCGGCGTCCAAGCTGATGTTGGCGCGGCCGTTGAAGAAGTCCCCATAGACGCCATCCTTGGTGAACGGCGCGAGCTGCTTGGCCAGCTCGTAGGCCACGCGCTCGGTGCTGCCCGACTCGTTCTTGATGTTGCTCAACAGGTAGTCGCGGATGCGGGTCGGGTTGGTGTCCTGCCCGTAGTCTTGCCAGACGGCAGTAATCGCCTCCCCGATCAGCGCGTACTGGAATTCCGTCAGCGGCGCATTGGGGGACGCCATGCGGCCGATCATCGGCTTGAGCATCCGCATTTCCGCCTTGAAATCCAGCTCGTCGTCAGTGCCCACCCAAGTGAATGGATTGATGCACAGCTTCGTGCTCGGCGTGAACTCCAGGAAGGTGCCTTTCTGGAGCCGGATCAGGTTCTGATAGCTGCGGCCCACGTCGATCACCCACACCCGCGCGCCAATACCTCGATAGGCCGAAACGACTTCGTTCATGGTCACGGACTTGCCCGAACCGGACACGCCCGCCACGAACACGTTGTAGTTGCCCTGCTGGTTGCTGTAGAAGTCGAGGAAGGTAGGGGTGCCACGACGGCCAAAGAACATCATCACCGGGTCGCCTGCGCCCTTCCATTCGCCAATCACCGGGGCCATGTCCACCGCGTTCACCGTGGTCTTGGACGTGATGAGGCGTAGCTTCTGCAAGTCGTCGCGCACCGTCTCGGTGAGCGTCATGGGCAGGCTGGAATACAGGGCCGTCAGTTGCAGCAGTTGCAGCGGGCAGATCGTGAAGCGTTCGCTGCGCCACACGTTCAGGGCCACTTGGCTTGCCCGGTTGATGAGGCGCTTGGGTGCGAACAGCAGCAGCGTGTGGTACAGCTCGCACATGCTGCCGCCGTTGTTGAGCTGGTGCAGCACGATGTCCCAATCGTTCGCCTGGGCCTGAAGCTCGGGCTGGAACTCGGCCATCTTGGACTTGGCGTTTTGCTTGGTGCGTGCGGCCTTGATCTGAGCCTTGCCGTCCACCACGTTGGGGTCAAGCGTGAAGACGCCACCGCACACCAGGAATGGGCACGGGTATTGAAGGCCGTCATCGAAAAACGAACCGATGATGTTGGCCATCTCCCACAGCTCTTTCTTCTGCGGGTACTGAAGCACGCCGAAGCCACGCACGGCGATGCGCTTGTCTTCGTCGCCCTGCTTCTCGGGCGGCAGGCCAAACAGCAGCTCGTTGGCTTTCACGCGCACATGCTGGCCAAAGGCCGTGACTTGGTTTTTGATGGATTTCCCGTCGTCGTAGCGCAGATCGGGGAACGGCTCCTTGCTGAACATGCTTTCGGGGTTGAGGATCGGCCACAGGAAGCTAATCAGCCCGTCAGCATCGAGGGGGAAGGACGGCAGGCTTGCCGTGCGCAGCGAAGCGCGCACTGTCTCGCGCAGCTCGTACATTTCCTCCACCAGCTTGGCGTCACGGAAGGAACCGGCTTTGGTGATGGAGAACAGCAGGCGGATGTTCTTCACCACGTAGTTGTCATTGGGCCAAAGCGGCTTGCCCTTTGCCTTGTAGATGTACTCCACGCGGCGCTTGGCCAGCTCCTGAAAGAACGGCGTGGTCTTGCCGTTGTCCACCGCGATATGGCGTTGATCCATGTACGCTTGGAACTGGTCATCCAGCACCGGGCTACCGAACAGGCACCACTGAATTCCATAGTGCGGCGGCACCGGGGTAAAGAGCGTATTGAGGCGGCTCGCCATGTCGTCGTCCGCGCCGGTTTGCGCGATGACTTCAAAGCAGAAGGCCACCGAGTTGTCGTTGTAGAAAAGGCCCGTGTCGGGGTCGTATTGGTCGTACTTGAGGATGCTGTGCAGCCCATAGAGGCTCGTCACCTCGTTGGCGGCCGCCACGGGGGCCGGCTGGCTCCCGACATCCGAGGTGTTGCCCAGCACGGTTTCGTCCCAAAACCGGGCGGCAGCACCCTTTAGCTTGTCCATCATGCTGTCTTGCATTGAATGTTCTCCATGTTGGCCGCCCGGCCAGCGATGCTTATTCGCTGTCCGGGATGACGTTGCCGGGGCGCATGATTCCGTTCAGCAGCTCGGTGGCTTGCTCGTTGCTCATGCGGTCTTGACGGACGCCGATAGACTCCATCCCGTTGTCAGCGGGAGGCGTTGGCTGCTGCCCCAGCACGCCAGGGCTTTGCCGTTGCTGGCCAGCGCCGGCCGTTTGCGGCTGCGCAGCCTGGGCCGTCACATTCGACGGGGCGCGTACCGGCCGGTAGTTGTCCTGGATGCGGCGGCGGTTGTGCTCGATCAGCCAGCGGCCGGAATCGACCGGCAGGTACACGTAGGACTGGTCGTGCAGATCGCCATCGGTGTCTTCCCACGGGGCGAACCAGACGCGAAGCAGGCGCGGTGCGCTGCGGATCGGCGTGCCCGAGTAGATGGGCTTGGTCATCACGTTGCTGCCGGCTTTCGCCTGCGAAAGTTCCACCGGAGCCTCGCCGCGCGCATTCACGCGCTGGCCCGGCAGGTTCTTCGCCTGGGCATTGGCGTAGATGCCGCTCATCGACTCGCACAAGATGCCGTCCGGGGCCTTGCACGCGAATTCGGATTTCGCATCAAAGCCAGACATGCTGCTGCAACCGGATAGGGCCACCACGGCCCCGATGCCAAAGGTCAAGGCCAGTGCCTTCATTTGCTTCCCTCCCATGCGTGCGCGGCACTGCCGCTGAAACCGACACCCTTGCAGCAAGCGCCGCAGTCGCGGCCAGCGAGCGAACCGCAGCCCGTCAGGGCCAAGGCGAGCGCGCCGGCACCAAACATCAAGGCGGTGCGCTTCATTGGGTTGCCTCCTGCGCAGCGGCCGGCGCGCCAGGCTTACCGGCGTTCAGCCACTGGTCGATCTTCTCGGCCGGTGCGGAGCCAGGCAGGACGCGGCCATCGGCGGCAATCAGGGTAGGAGTGCCCACCACGCCCAGCTTGGAACCCAGCACCAAGTTGTCGTTGACGGGGTTGTTGCAGGCCACCAGCTTGGGCTTCTTGCCGGCCAGCATCAGCTCGCTCCAGGCTTTCGCCTTGTTCGGCGCGCACCACACGCTGACGGCCTTGGTCTTGGCTTCCGGGTGCAGCGATTCGAGCGGGTACAGGAAGGTGTAGATGGTCACGTTGTCCAGGCGGGCCAGCTCGCCCTCCAACTGCTTGCAGTAGGGGCAATCCGGGTCGCTGAACACGGCCAGGATTCGGCTGCCGTCGCCCTTGACCGTCTTGATCGCTTGGCCAAGTTGCTGTGCCGGGAACTCGGTTTTCTTGCTATCGAGCTTGCGCTGGGCAGTCAGATCGACTTGCTGCTGCATGTCGAACAGGTGCCCGAAAATGAAGTAGCGGCCCGACTCGTCGGTGTAGGCGATGTTCTCGCCCATCACTACCTCATACAGCCCGGAAACTTGCGACTTGCGAATTTCCTTGAAGGTCGTCTTCGGGTACATGGTCTTGAACTTCTCGACCACGGACGCGGGCGCTTCATCTTGGGCAAATGCGGGAACTGCCAGCGCAGCAGCCAGCGCGAGGGTCAACACTCGTTTAATCATCTTCGTATCTCCTGGAGTTGGTGCCGGTGCGCTTCAGGAGGCCCCGGTAATCGTCCTTGGCGAGCGCCTTGCCGGAATAAACAGCGCCCTTGGTGATGAGGATTTCGACGGTACGGCCGCCATCGGTTTCGATGACGGGGTACAGCTTGTCCGCAGCCTTGAGGTAGTACTGAGCGAGCTGCTGGCCCGCGCTGCCTACCCCACCACCGATAGCGGCTTGCCCGATCTTGTCCGGGTCGATGGTTTGCGTGATGCCGCCGCCGCCTGTGCTGGTGATGGTTGCGGAGGACTGGAAGGCTTTGCCGATACCACTGAGCGCGCCGGCAAACAGGGCATTGGCGAGCAACTGGCCCTGCTTGGTGACGAGACGGCCCCTAACCCCGGCCTTGCCGTCTTCCCCGATCACTTGGCCCTTGATCGCCATTTCAACGGCCTCGCCGTTGATGACGCAGGCCAGGGTTTCGGTGCGGCCCATCATCCGCTCTGAGGACAGATCGCCCCAGGTGGCGGCCACGATGCGGCAATCCTTGATGTCCAGCTTGTGCTTGTTGGCCAAATTGGCGACATCGAGCACATGGAAAGCCACCGGCAGCGGGTTCGATTGGGCTTGCCCGCCTGTCGGCGCATCCACGCCGTTGAGCATGGCCACGCGCACAAAGGAGCCAGCCGGCAGGAACTCGATGGTCTGCTTCTTGCCGTCTGCCCCGCCCGAGGTGGTGCCGTACTTCTTGGCCTTCTCGTCGGTTGGGAAGCCCAGCACCTCGGTGATGCCACCAGCGCCGCCAACGGCTGCGCCCGCTGCGCCCTTGCCCTCGGCATTGTTGAAGGTGATGATTTCCACTTCCCGCCGCGCCGGCACATCCACCTGATTGAGCGGTTGGTTTAGGGTGGTTGCCCCGCCCTTGCCGTTCGGTGACTGGAGAACACGCTGGCCCGGCCCGGTGCCGTTGCCAATGGGCAAAGGCTTGTCCAGAACCGAAGCATCTGGCTTCGCCGCCGTTCCGCTGCCAGCCGAACCGGCTGCGGCCTTGTTGGCCTTCAGTTCCTCCAGCGCCTGCGCGAGCTTCTTGTTCTGTTCCTCCTGGGCCTTGAGCTGGGTCTTAACTTCCCCGATCAAGGCTTCGTTGGACTTCTCCTTGGCCGCTTGCTGCGCACGCCACGCATCCTTGTCATCTACGGTGCCCGGTGCGGTGATGCTGACGGTCTTGGGCTTTTCGCGGTGCTGTGCTGGGCCACTGTCGAACAGGAACATGCCAGCCCCGGCCAGACCGAGAATGCCGGTCACTGCCCCGCCGATGAGCATCATCTGGCGTTTCTTGGTTTGTGCGTTCGGCTCACTCATTGTCTTTGCGCTCCCGAACGATGTAGATGTCCGTCCCGTCGCCCTGCATCAGCGTGTGGTGCTCTACGGCAATGGCACGCACGCCACGGCGGTAAAGCTCCTGCTCGACCAGCAGCATTTCGGAGGGGGAAACGTTGGTCAGGCGGTATTTCTCGCCCACCACTTCGCCATCCATGTACTTGGCCACCAAGATCAAGCGCCCCTCTTTCCACAAAGGCACTTCCTTATTCACCTGGATGGTTTCAACGCTGTCCTTCAGCTCGTCGTCGGCCATCACCAGCATCAAGTCCTTGATGCGGCGCTGGTAGGAGACGGTGCGGCCATCAGCGGCTGCGCGGCTCGAAGGCGTAGCCTTCTCGCTCGGCGGCCGGATGATGATTTCCTCGCCGGCCACCGGACGCGGAACGAGGATCAGCTTGTAGGTAACGCCCTTCTCGTCGGACACGAAAACCGTGACCGTGCCCTGGTTGGGCGACTCGCTGGCCAGCGTGAAGTAGTAAGCCCCCAGGGCCTCGTCCTTCTGGCCTGCCAGCACGCCCTTCACGCTGGGCACCACATTGGCAATGCGGCGCCCGTCGATTGCGAGACGGTTGGTTTCGTTGACCGAGATATTGACTTGAACGTGGCCCCGGTCAGCGTTCTCAACGACTTGCGTTGCGCCTGCTTCAGTTGCCAGCAGGCTTGTTAGCAGAAGGATCGCGCTTAACGATTTCTTCGATCTTGGAAACATAGAGACGCCCCGAGGTAGTGATGGTGAATTCAACGAGATAGTCCTTCTCGCGTTCGGAAGTGAGCTTGTCGGCAATAAAGGTCTTGAGTTTTCCGCTGACCTTCACGCGCTTGTCCTGCTCGCTGACTTCCTCTTTGCGAGGAACCCAAATAGTGGTGACTCGCTCCTGTTTGAGCCGCATTGCGGCCGCATCAAGCGCGGTCTTCAACCCGGCGTAGCCGTCCGGGTCGGCCATCTTGAGAATCACCTTGTTGTTGTAATCAACCGTCTCCGGCGTGACGGTCAACACCGTGCCCAGGACATAACCGGCCATATCCAGCAGGTAGTCCTTATTGGCGTAGTTCGATCCAATCTCGTAGGGCCGCTTAACTTCAGGCGGCACGATCTTGGTTGTGTCGCGCACGACGACGAAGCCCAGCAGCAGCACCCCGAAAAACAGAGTGCCTAGCAGGCCCGCGTTCATCGCGCGGTGGAAGCGGACTTGCGATTGCAACTTGTCCCGCTCATTGATTGCTTTATCTGGTGCCATAGCGCGTGTAGCCCCTATCCATTGAGTTCTCGAATGTGGCTACCCGGCAGCTCTTTCGGCTCGGGAAACCCGGTGAACCAGTACAGGAGGTGGGTGGCCATGCCCGGATGCTTCCCAGCCTTCAGCTTCCCGTAGAAAAAGGCCGCTCCAATACCGAGGAACAGCCCAATCACCGGGAAGCCTGAGCCAATGCCAACCAACACGCCCATGAGGCCGATCATGGCAACGTCCATTTCCCAAAAGAGGAATTTGGCTCCGTCGTCCAATCGGCGCGGGATGTAGTGAGAGAGATCCGTTTTTTCGGACATGGCCACCTCCTGCGCTTAGATGACGGCCGTGAAACTGGCGTTGACGATGCCGACGATCACGCCGATACCCATCGACAGCACCACCGCGCCGAAGAACCAGCTCCAGTCCTTCTTGACGGCGGCGACGACGGAACCCACGCCGATGGCGATCAGGGCGGCCAGCTTGCCCAGGTTGCCCTTCACCCAGCCGTCCCACTTGGTTACGGCGGCGTCGAACTCCGTGCCGTCACTGGCGTATGCGCCGGAAGCCAGCATCATCAGACCCAGGATCAGGCCGGCGAGCATCAGGGCCTTGAACCACTGGCCCGCTTCCTTGCGAACATCGACTGCTTGAATTGCTGCGTTCATCTTCAATAACTCCTACGTAGAAAGTTGGTTGGAACCCCTGCATTTCCCCGTGTGGGGCCTTGCGCCAGGGGGATGCGCAAAGACGGAAAGCCCATCACTTCGGTTTGCTGACAGGCTTGCATTCGTACTGAATCGCGGGCTTCTTCCGCTTCTTCTTCAGTGGCTTTTTCTTGGCCGGGACTTTCGCGTGCGAAAGTTCTTCGGGCGGCTGGATGGATTGAGGCGCAGGCATGACCGGCTCTTGGACAGCAGGCGGCGGTGGAGGCGGGACGTACAGGTGCTTGATGGAGCGTTCCGGGCAGTCTTCCCCGTCGCAGAACACAAACTTGGTGTCGCGGGGCACGCCGAACTGCACCACGTCGGAGAGACGATCCAGGGGATTGGGCTGGTTCAGTGACTGCGCATTGGCAGCAGTGACGCCAGCAGCAGCCAGCGCAAAGACGATAGAAATGCGAAACGGTTTGGCTGGCAACGCCATATCAATCCCCTTGGAAACTGGCCACTTGGGCCGGTGAAGTTGAAATTTGGTGGGCTTGCTGTCTGCGGTAGCCCTCGTAGAACCGCTGCACGTCGCGGACGTACTCAACCTGGGCGCTCACATTGGTCGATGCCGGACCGGCGTAGTAGCAGCCCACGGACTTCCAGGTAGCGCCGAAACGCTGGATGCAGTCGGCCAGAACCCAGGCCCCCACCTTCTGCGAGGTGCAAGCGTCGAACAGGTGTTCACGGCGGATGCCGAAGCGCGCGAGGTTCGGCAGGTGGATCGTGTTGATCTGCATGAGGCCCAGCGCGCGGTTGCCGTCTTTCAGCTTCGGGCCGACTGCACCCGTCCAGCCGCGCGATTCCTTCCAGGCAATCGCCTTCAACAGCAAGGGGTCGATCCCGTAGCCGCGCCCAGCCTCATCCCAGCACGTTGCAGAAGCAGCGAGCGGCAGCATCAGCGATGCCGCCGCGATCAGTGCGCGTGCAGAGAAGTACATAGAGGCGTTTCCCATTGCGATATTGTAGCAGTCAACTTGCTTTCACGGTGAAAGCACGATAACAGAAAAAACCTAGAGCGACAAGGCATCTAGCCTAGGTTTGTCATCGTGGGAGGTGGCGTTGAGGCACCCATCCGACAGCCCCGCTTTACCCGCCGAATCCAGCTTGCCAAAGGCATGAAATGCCCACGACAAGGGGCCAAATGATACCATGTAGGAGAAAAATAACTTCCTGTCAGCGGAAGCAATAGGTTAGATGGCACGTATAATGCCGTCCCCCGAACGGTGCGGATCATGGCTAGATCAGCCGGGCGCGGTATATCGAATGCGGCTTTTCTGTCAAAATTCGGTTATTGCCTCGCCGGCGAGGGTGTTGCACCCACCGCCGATCTGCATGGCCAACGAACTTCGGGATCAATGCGATCCCAAACCAATAGGTGACGTTTTGGGAATAAAAGTATTTCTTGCGGACGATCACCGGCTGCTGGTAGCCGGTTTCCGCGATGTATTGAAGGACTACGGGATCGACGTAGTAGAGGTGGCCTACAGCCTGGATGGGCTGATCGACCGCTTCTTAGAGGTCAAGCCGGATGTCCTTGTGATCGACGTGCGCTTTGACAGCAAAGGCTGTGGTGAGAACGGGCTGGACGTGTGCGAGGAACTACTGGCCCGCGACCCCTCGGCCAAAATCATTGTCTTTAGCCAGTTTGACGACCAATACATCATCGAGCGTTCCTACAAGCTCGGCGTGCTGGCCTTTGTGCGCAAGGATGAAAGTACGGAAGTGCTCAACGAGGCGATCAACACGGTAGCCCAGGGCAAGGAATACTTTTCCCCCGAGATTGCCCGCCTACTCGCATGGTCGGCCGTCAAGGATCGGAACCCGAACCGGCTCCTGGATGAGAACGAAATGCGGGCCTTCAGCCTTGCAGCCGATGGCGCATCCATGACCGAAATTGCCACCGCGATGGACTTGTCCACCAAGACCATTGGCCACTTGATGAAGGGCGTAAAAGCCAAGCTAGGCGTTGAAAGCCAAGCTGACATCACCAAGCTGGCGATCCGTCACGGCATTACGACAACTGCCCTGAAAACGAAAAGCTGAGTTTCGTTCCCGGCCGCTTCTGGTTGGCAGGATCGGCCGCCTGTATTTTCAGCGCACCACCAAGCACCCGCACCCGCTCGCGCATGTCGATCAGCCCAATGCCGGCGTGCTCTCCATTGCGAGCTGTGGCTTTCATCCCCACCCCGTCATCGGTGATTTCCACCTTGTAGGTGTCTAGCGCCTTGTTGTGGTGGATGCTGACGCGCACCTGGGCAGCTTTGGAGTGCTTGATGGCATTGAAAATCGCTTCCCGGATGATCTTGTAGGCGCTGATAGCCGATGCCTCTGGCATCGCAGGCCGCTTTGGTAGATCGTGCTCCAGCGTGATGGCCGGCTTTTCGGAAATGTTCGTGTAGTGGGCCACCAGCGACTCCAAGGCCGCAGTGAAGCCGATGGAGTCGATCACCTCGATTCGCGTGTTCTTGATGATGTCGCGCATTTCGGCATAGGCATCATTCAGCATTCCCGAGGCATTACCCAGCAGCTCGGCGGCCCGCCCATTCCCAGCCACAAGCGGCTCAAGCTGCTTCAGTACGTTCCGCGTGAGCAGGAGCTGGGGATTCACCTCGTCGTGCAGACGGCGTGCAAGGGTGCGCCGTTCCTCGTCAATGCGCCGGTTCGATTCAGCCAGGACACGGCGGGTTTCTTCGTGAGAAACGTCCACGCGCTCCATCCCATAGCGGACGGTGATGTAGAGCACGTAGAGAAAAAACACAAGCATCAGGCCAGCGGCGATGTGCGAAATCATGTTGGCCCTGTTCATGAGCGGCAGCGCCAGGATCATCAGCGCCGCCCATACCCACAGGAAATACTTGGCCGCCTGGTTGCCGCGCAGAGCCAGCACCATACTGACCAAAAAGACGGTCAGCAGAAAAGCGCAGCTCGTATAGAAGATGACTTCCACTTGAATGGCCTTGCTCCAATCTCCAGGCGGCACGGTCTAAATCACCGCATCTTGTTCAGTGCGTCTTGGCCAGACTCACCCACTTGGATGCCCAGCTCAACCGCTTTGTTCGAGGTGGCTACCACCTTGGCCTTGCGCATGTCGTCAAAGGTATTCACCCCGGTGACGATGGCGCAAACCTCGCCGGTCTTGTTGCAGGTTTCCACATTGATATAACCGCAACCGAGAATCCCCTTGGGGGCCTTCATTACCAGTAGCGGCCGCGCCAGATCGAATTGCAGCAGCTCCAGGTGCTCTTGAATGGCTCCAGCGTCCATAGTCATTTCCTTTACAGAGAGGGTTGAGAAAATCAGTTCTTACGCTTGCTGTTCTGGATCATTTCGTTAATGGCGTCATTGGCGATGGTAGCCTTGAAGGTATCAACAAAATGCTCGATATATTCCGGGTGTTTCTTGTCCATTTTCGATATGTCGATATTGATGCAGATGAATCCGATCAAGCCGTACACATCGTGAAAAATCGGGATCGTGGTGGACTTCACCGCGCGTCCGTCTTTCAGGGTGAGGTCGTAGCTCACAAACGAAGCACCACGCCCCTGGCCCTGCCCTTCGCCATAGCTGTAGTTCTTGATGAGCTGGATACCGAAGTTGGTATTCGTGTCGCCCAGCCTGCGGCCGGAAATGGGGTTCTGCACAGCCACAATCGAGCGCAGCGGGTTGCGCGTGTCGTGCAAGACGATCTCTACCGGCGTGCCCGCGAACGTCTGGCCAATGCCGTTCACGATGTCCGCATAGGACTGGAAGATGCGATCCTTCTCCCGATCCACCTCCGACAGCGCCACATAGTCGGGCTGCTGGGTCAGCATGAGGTACTTGGCCTTGGTCGGCCCGTCCAGCAACAGGGTGACGTTGTTGGAGTTGCCCAGGTAGATCAAATCCGCCACGGCGCGCGGCGAGGGATGCTGAGAGAGGTAGTTGACCGCCTTCACGAACAATTCCCGATCCAGGTATAGCGCCCCGGTGTCATCGGCGCGGATCGGGTAGAAGTCGTCGTAAGCGGCCAGTGCTTTACCGGGCAGAACCCTAAGATCAGGGGAAGGCGGGGCACGAAAGCCCAGCACATAAATGCTGATGGCTGCGATCAGTACGCCCGGCACAAAAACCGAAGCCAGACGTTTCCAGTTGATCGTTGAAATAATAGACACGCGCGCCTCTCCCTGAATCCACCGATGAACCTCACATGATATTCGGGTTCTCGGCACCCCAGCAAACAGGGCGAGGCGTCTATGGCGCGGTCACTTTTTCCGTTTCTTCAGGTCGGTCTCGATGAGTCCCGAAATATAGGTGTTGGCAGGTATTTTCAGATCGTCGCACAAGTCCATCATGCGCTCGTGCAGCTCGGGGTCCATCCGCAGGGATACCGTTCGGCGGTCGCCATAATTGCGAGTTCTACGGCGTTTAGTTCCCTGCCCATCGGCCGACATCTCGGCGTCCTTTGGGTCGGTCATGGCTTGTTCTTTAGCATAGTCAAAGGTTCATCACACAAGTCTAAGCCGACTTGCCTACTGGCGAAAGGCAGAACCAGCCGCCAACTTTCGCGCGCGAAAGTTGGTTAAGACCAGCGCGCGTAAGTTGACATTTTATAGGGATTACCGTTGAACGTCACCGTTTCGCTGCGGCGACACCGGGCGTTCTCCCGCCTTGTCGGCCGTGATTGCCGTGGCCCGTTCGTGTTGCCGGAGCGTTTCCACCGCACTGGTCTTGTCTTGCTTCGCCGCCACCGCCTTGGCCGCCACCGCCTTGTCGTTGGTGTAGATGCGCAGCTCATGCGAGGCGCGCGTGGCCCCGACATAGAAGCTCCGATCCCCGAAGACCTTGGCCATGTTCTCCAGCGCCCGCTCCTGCTTCTTCTCGCTCTCGGTCTGAGGCGCTCGGATGTGGAAGATGGCCCGGTGCTGAGTCGCGCCCTGGGAGGCGTGAACCGTCTGCGCGTAGGCATGATCCCAATGCTTGTTGCGAGAGAGATCCACTTGGTGCAGTGACACATCCTTGCCTTGCTTCAGCTCCAGCGTCACCTTGTCCCCAGCCACAGCCGTGACGCGCGCCACCTCGCCGTTTTTGAACTCGCCTTCGTTTCGGGTGATACGGATCAGGTCGCCCTTGGCCAGCTCGCGGGTGTCGCGGTCGTACACCTCGATTTTGTTGTGCTTCTTCGGCTGCCATGCGATCACAGAGCCGTCTTCCTTCTGGAGCACCACAGTGCCATTGGGGGCATCCACGGCCGACACGCGCATGTATTCGCCCTTCTTGGCGTCGATCTGCTGGTAGTCCCGCCCGAAGCGCACCACGTCGCCGGCCTTGTAGTATTGCGCCTCCTTCTGCATGGCCCGCGTCCACCCCTTCGAGGTGTAGATTTCGCGCGTATCCTCGGAGCGCGACAGTTCGCCCTGCTCCTTCAGTCCCTCGCGCACGCCGGCATTGATGGCCCGCCTGTCTTCGTTATAGGCGGTAATGACGATGGTGCGCTCACGCTCGGCCTTGTCGAGCTTCAAGATGTCCTGCACTACGGCCGCCACCAGGCGGCCCTTGTCGTCCTCGGACTTCTCGGGAATTTCCCGGATCATTCCAGCCTTGTCCATGTACTCGAAGGCCCGCGCGTTGTTGGCCAGCTCCACTTGGGTGAGCCGCTGGCCGTCCCCCAGGTTGTCGCGGCCAGTGATGATGTCCACGGCTTGCTTCAGGTCGGCGGTCTTCTGGCGGTTGATTTCGGTCATGTACGCGGTTTCCATGCCGTCCCGCTGGGCCAGCTCGAAGGGCTTGCCGGCCTCCACACCCTGCAACTGGAGCGTGTCGCCCAGGTACACCACCTTGGCCCCGGCCTTTTCGGCCATGTGGTCGAGCTGGGCCTTCTGGCGCTGCGACAGGAAGGACGATTCATCCACGATCCAGACTTCCGCCTTGCGCTGGAAGTCGGGTGCGTACTGCTTGGCAAACTCGATGTCCTTCTGTAGCTGCCGCTCCTTGATCTGGAACATCGAGACGGTATCAGTAGCAATACCTGTCTCCCTGGCCAGCACCTTGCTGGCCGCCCCGGTCGGAGCCATGCCGCGCACCGTGTAGCCCTGCTCCTGCGCCATTTCGCGCACGCCTTTGAGCATAGTGGTCTTACCCGTCCCGGCAAGGCCCTGCACCGCCACGTAACGATCTTCAGTGGTCAGTACCTTGCTGATGGCCTCCTTCTGGCCTTCGCTGTATTTGAAGCCCTGCCGGCCCTCGGCCTGCGCGATCCGCGCTGCCACCGCTTCCGGCTCCATCATCTTCGGCGTCTGGCCCTTCTGTGCGCGCACTTGGTCGAGTGCCCACATTTCGCTGCCCAGCATCTTCTTGGTCGTGTAGTTGCCGTCAGGCAAGGCCACCAGATCACCATCCTTCTCCAGCTTGTCGAAGGCCCGCTTCACCTCCGATGCCGATACGCGCCCTGCCCCGTGCTCGATGGCCGCCGCCATGAGGTCGTTCTTGGATACCACGGCCTCGCGCTCGATCAGGTGTGCGGCCGCAAAGGACATCGCCTCGCGCCCGGTGAGCTTGTCAGCGCGCACCACACCACCTTGCGCCCGTTGCGCGTCGGCCTTGGCCTGGATGGCGTCGAAGTCGATCCCGATGTCTTTGGCTCGTTCCTTCCAGCTCCCGATCAAGGCTTCATGATCCACGTCCACCTTGCGCGCTCTGGTCTTCAGCGTGGCGTCTTCCTTCTGCTGCGCGCTGGCATCGTCGATGTCCACGCCCTTGGCTTTCAGCGCCGCCTCTATTTCTGCCCGGCGCTGGCTGAAGTGCTCGATCTGCTCGCGGGTAATACCGGCAATCTCGAAGTTGCCCTTCTCGTCGGTGCGGCGAATGTCGTAGCCCAGCGCCTGGAGCCGGTCGGCCAGCTCGGACGTGTAGATGGCCCCGATAACGCGCTGCGCGTTGTAGATTTCTTCATTGGTCAGGGAGCGCCACTGCCCATCCTCCCGCTTGGTGGCGTTCATGATTACTGCGTGCGTATGCGTCTGCGGGTCGAGGTCGCGGCTTGTGTTATGCCGGAACATGGCCACAGTCACGTTGCCGGTCTGCACCGCTTCGGTCTTCCCGTCCACGGTTTGCCGCGTCCTGGCCAGCTCGGTTTCAATGTGGCTGAGTGCCTTCTTGACGGCCGCCTCATGCGCCTCCCGCACGTCCCGCTTGCCGTACACCTCGGCCATGAGAGAAACACTCTTGGGCGCGGAAAACGTCATGTCGGTGCCCGGCCGGTGCTCGCGTTCCTTCTCGCCGGTTTCCTCGTTCTTGACCCACTTGCCCAGCTCTTGGCCATCCACCTTTCCGTTCAACACCTCGAAGAAGGCTTGACGATCAATCTTGCCGGAAAGCCCAAGGTGCTCGGCCCCCTTGCCGAACCACTCGGAATGCTCCAAGCCCTCGTCCTGGGTGTAGTAGTTGTCAGCGGAAAAGTAGTGCAGTGCCTGCCCGGCGCTGCCCACGTTGTTCATGCTAATCATCCCTGTTTTCCTCCCATTGCCGGCACGCTGAAAGCCTTGGTGATCGGCGCATAGCACACCCCCACAATTGCCGCGCAGCCCTGCGCCGTGGCCACCAGTTTGACGGTCTGATTGGCTCCAGCCAAGCGCACGCGCACCGCCACCCGCTCGGTGTAGTAGCGCATGTTCTGGCCCATCGCCTTGTCGAACTTTTCAAGCGATGGCGGCAGCTCAACGCCGGCCACCTTCACGGCTGGGTTGTCCGTTTTGAAGCTGAAACGGTCGCGGTACAGGTGATAGCCCGGTGCGATGATGTACTCCAGCTCCACCACTCGCGCATCCACCCGACGAGCCGACACCCGGAAGGCTTCATCAGGTTGCAGCAAGTCCGGCTCGGCCTGCACGGAAACGCAAAAAGCCGCCAAGCAGGCGGCCGCGACGGAATGTATAAATGCCCGTCTCTGAGTTTTCATTCGGTATCCTCCTATAGCGCATCCGCCAGCGGGTTGGGCTTCTTACCCTGGCCGGCTGATTTCGCATCTGCATCATCTTTCGCGCGCGAAACCTTCTCGGCTGGCTTGATGATTTCGCCGGTTGCCTTGTCGATCACATCACCGTTTTCGTTGCGCATAACCTCCACCGTAGCCGGCGCGTCCATATCGTCGTCATCCAACATGTCGCCTTGCTCCGGCACGGACGGCTGCTGAACTTCAGCGGCGGCCGGAGCGGGTGCCGGCGCTGCGGCCGCCGTGGTCGGTTTGAAGCTGATCGCAAAGCCGTCGCGCTCGATGAAGCCGTTGGCCTGTTTCTCCGTCGGCACGTAACCATACTTGACGCGGGCAATGGGATAGTCGCCCGGGACCAGCAGATAGCCGGTCATATCGGGCAACGTCAAAATCTCCGATGTCAGCACAAGGTCGCGCATCTGTCGGCGCGCCATTACGCTCACGCCGTCACGCTGCGAGCTGAGGCCGTAGCTCAAGGTTTCATCCTTTTCATCCACCTCGGCCTGTCCCATCAACTCGGCCAACAGCTTCGCCGCAGCCCCATCCGTGACACGCAGCAGCAGCTTCGTTTGGCACCCGGAAATGATCGTCTTGGCCAGATCGTGCCCGTAGATTTCGTAGAGCTGGCTGAAGTCCTGCACGCCCAGCACCATGCACAAACCGTATTTCCGTGTGTTCGTCAGAGCCAGCTTCAGGATGTCGAGTTTTTGGAGTGTCGGCAGCTCGTCAATGCAAAACCAAAGCCGCTCTCGGTGGATCGGCTCCAAGTCGAGAACAGCCTTGATTGCCGTGTCGATCCACAATGACAGAACGGGCTTCAATGCCTCGCGCATCGCTTCCCGTGCTGTGATGAACATCCATGAATCGCCTTCTTCATGTACCCATTTTCGGATGGAGAACGATTCGCCCTCATCTGGCAAAAACCGGAAGGCTTCAAGCTGGTTCTGAACAGTCATCTTGAGTGACATCCCGGTGCGCTCGGTCGTGGGATCAACATAGGTTGCGCCCGCTGTCCCCTGCAACAATGCGTGCATGGCGTCCAGGTTGCTCTTGGCGATAGCGTTGTAGAGGTCGCGGTTCGTGCGGCGGCCCTCGCGCCCCAATACTGCAATCACGTCCTTTAGCACCATCCGGCCCGCAAGCGCCCAAAATGGATCGGACTCGGCCGGATCGGGGATCAGGCCGTTCGCCATGTTGTCGAAGTGGTAGTCCTTGGCGATTTCGTTCCAGATGTTCCAGTTCGGGCTTCTGGAGTCCAGCGGGTTCATCAGGATGTCTTTGCCTTCACGGTAGAACGCCTGGGTGAACTCGCCGGTCGGGTCATACACGATCATCCGCTTGCCACGCGCCCGCACCTGCTTCATGAGTGCGAAAAACTGCTGTGACTTACCCGTACCCTGCGCGCCGGCAAACAGCGTATGCAGCGTCTCTGACTTCACGCGCATGGGCACGCCCGCAATCTCATAAGGGCTTGCCTCATCGCGGTGTCGGATCAGTCGCGCAAGCTCTTTTCCTTCCACCAGCTTGGCCCCGCGCAGTTGGTTGTCCTGCATCCGTTCACGGCCATAGCCCCACCAGTACAAAGAGATCAGAAACACCACACCGATGGAAGTCAGCAAGCCGAACATGCCGCCGTTGCGCAGCTTTCGCCAAGCATCCTCGGCCATGTCGTCGGTCAGCAAGGCAACCTCGGAAACTTCCATCTTGCGCAGCTCGCCGTTGACGTTCAGCTCCATCTTTCCGGCCGTCATGTAGAGCGCATCCCGCGTGTGCGCCAAGACGTTCCGCTCCAGCGCGTACTTTTCGTCTGCGGTAGTCGCATTCCAGAAGTACGCGGTCGTGACTGCCAGACCGGCCAAGATGGAAATCAGCACAACCGTCCAGATGGCCACCACGAACAGCCGGGCTTGGTGCATCCACAACTCGGCCCCACGGGAGAAGCTACCGGCGCTTCCCTTTTCCTCTCTCTTTGCCATTTCAGCCTCCTTTCACTCGCTTGAGCTTTGCCTTCGCCTTGTTCTGCGCTTCGTACAACTGCTGCACGTCACGCGCCTCAACAATCGCCGCCAGCATGTACTCCGCAGTGAAGACCGAAAGCCACAGTTCATCGGGAATCTCGACCTTTCCGCCACCCTGCCCGCCAGCGCGGATTTCATCGAGAAGGCGGCGCAGCCGCTGCTCGATGTCTTGCACGTTTTCTGCGATCACGCCCTGCACCAGCGTTTGGCGCAAAAACTCGGAAATGCTGATTCCGTGCTCGTTTGCCTTGGTTCGATAGAACCCCGCCGTGTCCTCATCGAGTCGGATGTTGAACCGCTCGGTTGGGCCTTTCCCTGTTCCTTTCGCTCTCGGCATTTTCCTTTACTCCATAAGGGTTTAGGCCATTATAGCATTTTCGGTGTCGCCGCGTTGTCTTTTCGGTGTCGCCACGCTAAAAGGCGCGCCACAGCGCGGCTTTTAGCACCGGCAACCATGTTGCGTGGTGTGTGACCGTTCTTCCGGGGCGCGGGGCTTGCCCTGCGAGCTGGAAGAACGGTGCCGTTCTCTCCCCCAGGCCCTAGTGGAAGAAAACCGCGCATTTGGTAAAATGCAGCCGATCAGGGACGCAGCACGTCCCGCCAGATCAGGCAGGTTTTCCACTAGAACCCACAACGCGAGGTAAGAGCCATGAGTAGTGAAACGACGAATCCGAAGTCAGGCCGAAAGGCCAAGACGCTGGATGAAGAAATCGCAGCACAACGCGAGAAGCTGCGGAAGCTGGAGGAACGACAGCGAGAGCAGCAGCGCAAGGAACGCGAGCGCAACCAGAAGGCCGTGATGGAACTCATCAAGACGGAACGGCTTGATGCGGTTCCATCTGATCTTTGGCGCGAAGCGATGCCAAAGATCAAGGCCCTTCTGGTAGTCGATGCAGCGAAACCGGCAGAGCCGGTGAAGCCTGTTCAGACTGCGCCTGAAGTAGCAGCAACGGCCGAGGCCAGCCAGTGAGCGTTTTCCACAAATCCACAGGCTCCGGTGCCCTCGACCGGGGATACCCAAATATCCCAAAGGGAGAGGGTCGCGCCCGGTTTTCCACAAGAGACTTCTTGTGGGAAACCGGAAAAGCGCGAGGGCCTGTGTGGCTTGTGGGAAACGCGGCGGTTGCAGGAGAGACGGCCCGGAGTCCAGAGGCGCGCCTTTGGTCGGCTCCCCTCACGGGGAGACGAAACGGGTGGGGTTGGTTTTTGACGCACCCAGGGGCAGAAGGCTGCAAGCAGCGGACGAGCGTTTTCCACAAATCCACAGGCCCCGTAGCCGTTGCCCGCGATACCTCAATATCGCAAGAGGCAACGGTCGCGCCCGCTTTTCCACAAGAAACCTCTTGTGGGAAAGCGGATCAGCGCGAGGGCCTGTGGAGCTTGTGGGAAACGCGGCGGTTGATAGTGGCACGGTCTAGCGCCCGGAGGGCGCAAGCGAAAGGGATGTGCAAGGCTGCGCAGCAGTCCCCGCAACGCGGGGATGAGCGCGAATGCGCGAACCTGGAGCAGCCCGGTCGGCCCGCAAAGCGGGACGATTCGCCCAACAACGGACGGTGAAGACGATGGAGCAAAGCATTGGGAGCCAGGAGCTATACCAGCACCTGAAAACCCACGGGCGCGCGGAAATTGACGGCTGGGCGATCAACGCGGACGGTGCGGAAATTTGGCTCACGAACCCCTACGGCATCGACGTGGGGTTCTACGCCAACAACGCGGAAGGATGCGCCGGCATCCTGGAGCGCATTTCAACTGACGATCACGAAAGGGAATGGGGCACGCTGTAGTGCAGCCATTCAGAATTCAAGGCAACCGACACACGCCACGGAACGGGCGCGGTTGCGTGACAAGGAAAGGCGGAGGCGACGGACGAAGGAAGTCGCCCTCGCCTTTCGCACTTTCCGGCCCTGCGTGACGCGGCACAAGCGCGGAACGAAACAGCAGGACGGAAAGCGGGAGAAGGCGCAAGGCGAACCGCTGCGAAGCAAGGGAAGCCGTATTGCGCCTCCCCGACTTTCGCGTGCGAAAGTTGCACAACACCGGCAGCGGAGCGGACGGGCCGGGACGGCCGCCGAATGGCGGCAGCGGGAACCGCAACGGCCCGGCGACACGAAACAAAATTGCAACGGTAGCAGCCTACGGGGCGAGCAGTGGAGAGCCTAGAAGCGATAGCGAATAGGCGATCATCAACAGCGAGTCAGGCCGCGCATTGCGTGGCCGCCGTCTTTCGCGGCGATCCAGATCAAAAGCAGCGAGAACGGCATCCGGCAAGGATGGTGGTCGGCCGAAGGCTGGCCACCATCGAGCCAGTGCAAGCGGAGAGGCTGCCGGCCTGAGTTCCGGCGAAGCTGGAACGAAAGACCGGCAAGGAAGCGGAGCCGGAAAACCGGATTGGCACGGTTGGGCCGAAGGGCCAGCCGTGTCAATCCGGCGCTTTTTTGGGAAAGTGCCGCGCAAGGAACTTGCGCATGGTTTTCTCGGTAACGCCAAAGTATTTGGCGAGCTTCGGCGTCGTCAAACCGAGGGCGTGCAGCTCTCCTACTTTGTCGCGTTGAGGGTCGAGCTTGAGGCGGCCGGTGCTGCCTTTGCGCCGGCCGCCGATGCGGCCCTCAAGGCGAGCACGCTGCAAGCCTTCTCGGGTGCGCGCACGGGTGAATTCCACCTCGATCATGGAGGCCATAGCGAAAGCGGCGGCCTGAATTTGAGCATTCAGGCTACCGTCCATGACGGTGCCGTTCTTCGTGATGATGATGGTGACGCCGCGCTCGGCGGCAGTCTCCAGAATCGAAAAGACTTGTCCGGGCGACCCGCCCAAGCGGGTGAATTCGGAAGTTAAAAGCAAGTCACCACGCTGGGCCTGCTCCGTTAGGAGCGAGCCCAGCGCGCGTTCCCGCCAGGGAACAGAGCGACTTGCCGTTTCTTCAACGACAACGAGCGGGGCGTAGCCGCGCGAGTTGGCGAAATCCAGCAGGCCAAGCCGCTGGTTCGCCACGTCTTGCGAGTCGCGGGAGACTCGCAAGTAAGCGAAGTAACGAGGCACGGCCGATTCACGCGGAGAACATGAGTTTGTACGCGAGAGGGAAAGCGGCCAGGACGCCCACAATCGGGCACAGGCGGCGGCAGAATGCCGCGCCGGTCTTGGACTGGATGCTGCGAGCGAGAGCGAAGCCCAGCAGCCAGCCAAGGCCCCAGCCGGCGACAAGCACCAGGAGCGCAAAGAAGGTGTTGCGGCTGAAATAGTCGAGGGATGCGGACATCACTCGGTCGGCGGTTTTGTCATCCATGAAGGGCTCCGATCAGTAGACGCAAACGGAGCTGGCCAGCAGGTCAGCGAGTTTGCGGGCTTTGGTGGTCTTGGGCATGGATTGGCCAAAGTCGGTGATCGCGTCCACCAGGACGCGGCACTCGGCTTTGGTCAGTCGCACGCAGGGAATGGGATAGGTAGCGCCATTGCGGAATCGACTGGCCAGCGCCGGCACGGCGCGCAGCCGGCGATTCGCGCAATGCACGGCATCGAGCACGTCGGCCACGGCCACCATGTCGCCGGCTTTGCCGGTGAACATGTGGTCGGCTTGGGCGTGGTCGCCGTCCGAAGTCAGCAGCGCGAAGATGTCGAGCGCCATGATGGGCCAGCGCGTCAGCGGGCGCGCGGAGCGCGCAGCGCGGTGGCCATCAATGGCTCCACAAAGCGCAGCAATGCGCTTTGCTCGTCCACGGTGAAACCGCTGGTCAGGCTGTGCTCGATCAGCTCCAGTGCGGCCTCCTTGTACTCGATGGGGAGAGCACTGAGCATGGCCAGACTGAAAAGGTAGTCCGGGTGCGCGGCTGAAGCGGCGCACTGGAGCAGGATCAGCGCGGCCTCGTTAGACGGGTTTTTTTCGATCAGGTGAAGGGTTGCCCTCACCGGCTCGGGAAAGTCGCTCAAAACGGCTGTATTCGCGCCGTAGATCGGGCGATGCTCGCTCATAAGGGCCTCACGGTAGTTATTTGTCCAGAAAGGGCGAATTTTACCGGATTTGACGGTAATTAAAAGGTACGTTTTAATGCCGCTTTTTCCGGCAGGAAAAACGGTCGTTAAAACTACCGGGCAAAACGCCCCGGAGGGGCGTTTGCCGGGTTTTTCACCCGGCTGGTAGCGGCTACAGCAGGCCGCGTTGAGCGAAGGACACGGACGCCCCGCCGGCGACGACGACGTGATCCAGCACGCGCACGTCCACCAGGGCGAGCGCATCCTTCAGCACTTTGGTCAGGTTCTCATCGGCGCGCGACGGCTCGGGCACCCCGGAGGGGTGGTTGTGCGCGAAGATGACGGCGGCGGCGTTCAGGCGCAGCGAGGTCTTCACCACCTCGCGCGGGTACACGCTGGTCTGCGTCAGCGTGCCCCGGAACAGCTCGATGTACTCGATAACGCGGTTCTGTGCGTCCAGGAAGATGGCCGCGAACACTTCATGATCCAAGCTCCCAAGACGCAGCGAGAAGAAGGCGCTGGCGTCAGCCGGCGCGGAAATCAGGCCGTTGCGCATCACCTTTTCGTCAAGGATGGCCAAGGCGGCCTCGATGACTTGGCCGGCGCTGGCCAGTTGGAACTGGCCGTTGTCGTCAATGGTGAAAAGGTCGATGTGCGAAGCAGTCATGTCATGGACTCCAGGAAGTGGGCGGGATTGCCTACTTCCTCTGGATCGGTTCGCAGCGCAGCGGTCAAGGGTGAAACGGCCAGCGGCCGCAAGCGCCCGCCAGGGCGCGCAGCCCTTGACGGCGAGAACGAACTGATACCCTTGGAAGTGACAGGCAACCCCACCCTCTGCACACCACGGACGCCTTTGTGCAGTTGTCTAGCTTTCGCGCGCGAAAGCTCACTTCAGGCCGACAGGCCAGCGCCCGGAGGGCGCAAGCGAAAGGGATGTGCAAGGCTGCGCAGCAGTCCCCGAAGGGGATGAGCGCGAATGCGCGAACCTGGAGCAGCCCGGTCGGCCCGCAACGCGGGACGATTCGCCCGGCAGGATTTCAGGGGGTAGAGGAAGCCAGGGAGAGAGAGGAACACGGGGAAGGAGAAGATCCACCCAGCCAGCAGCAGCGACACAAGGAAGGACGCCGGCAGGACGGCGCGCGCAGCGCGCAGGCTTGCCGGCCCAGCCAGCAGGGCAAAGCCCTGCCCTTCCAGCCCGGCGCAGCCGGGCTTGTCGCCGGCCTACCGCTCCACCTGGGGAGCGGTCGCGGCTACGGCCGCCCTGCCCGCCTCCATAGCAGCATCGGCCCGCTTGTCCAGCAGGGCGCACAGGAAGGCGGCATCGTTGGCCACGTCCACCGGGTCACGGGTCAGCGCGGAGCGCAGCGCGTCTTTCATCCAGTGGGAGGCGGCGGGATCGGCTAAAACTTCGTCAATGGTCGGGACATGGGCGCGGGGCATAGTTGGTGCTCCAGATGCGGCCGCCACCGGGCGGCCGCGCGTTTCAGAAAAGGGCCAGTTGCGGGGGTTCCGCCTCGGCCAGCTCGGTTTTCACGTCCTCCAGCTCAAGCGTCAGCTTGACCAGAATGGACAGGTCATAGGAAATGTGGGCGTCCTTCAGGCGCAGCGCCGTGCGCAGCGCGCCCAGCGGGTTGTTACCGCTGGAAATGCACACGTCGTAAGCGGACAGGGCCGCTAGGCCCTGCTCGCGGTAGCGCGTATATGTGGCGATGTCGCGCTGTAGCTCGGCCTCGTACTGCTCGATTTTCCGGGCCAGGTACTCGGCCCGGTCGGCCGGGGCCTTCGGGACGCGGTGCCCTAGATGGGGATCGAGGCTTTGCCAGTTGGCGCGGATGCCCACCTTCTCGGCCTCGGGGAATTCCGCGATCAGGGCCGCGACAGCGGCCGGATCGACGGCGGCCACCAGTGCGGCGGCCTGCTCCTGTATAGACATCGGCCGCCCTCCCCTAGCCTTCCAAGCGGGTCAGCAGCGGGACAGCGCCGTAATTCCACCAGTCAAAAACCCGGTGCAGCGTGGCGCGCTGTTCTTCCTCGGTCGCGGTGCTGAAAAGGTTGTGCTGCCGGATCACGCGGCCAGCGTGGAAGGCTTGCAGCACCTCCAGCGGGGACGGGGCACCATCGAGGGCGCGCAGCGCCGCGCGCAGCTCGCCGTCTTTCACGAAGCCGGGCGGGAACGGCTGGCCACGGTCGGCGGCTGCGGTCGCGGCCTGCTCGATGTCGTGCAGTGCCCATTGCTTCATGATTCGATCCAGCAGGGCGGCGCGGCCCTCACGGACTCCCGCGCGCAGCGCGGCCGCTTGTTTTTCCAGTTCCTCGGCGCTGGCCAGCTTGGCGGCCAGCTTGTTGCGCTCGTTGCGGATCGGGTCGCCCACTTCCGGCAGCAGGTCAACCCAAGGCATGAATTTCGGTTGCATGGCTCGTACTCCTTGAGAGGCCCCGGCGAAGCCGGGGCGCGTGCGTTGGTGGGTTAGGCGGTCAGGGTGAAAAGGGCGGTATTTACGGCGGTGCCGGATTCCGCGAAGGTATCGGGGGGCAGGCTCTCCCATTCGCCGCCGTGCTGCTCCACCAGCGGGCGGAGCTGGTCATTCTGGCGGGGGCCGTTGGCGCAGATCGCCACCAGCTTGCCGCCCGGCTTCAGGAAGCGCAGCGCGTGGCGGATGTGCTTGATGTCGTCGGCGTTGGCAAAGGGGGGATTCATCAGAATGCGGTCGAACGATCCCCACAGGGTTTCGGGCGTGCATTGCAGGAAGTCACCGATCACCACGGCGCGGCGGTCTGCATCGAGGCGGCCGCCCAAGGCCGCGTTAATCTCCACGGCCACCACTTCGCAGCCCTCGGGCAACTGCTCCAGAATCCGGCCGGTGCCGGCGCTCGGCTCCAGCACGCGCATTCCCGGCTCGATGTCGGCCAGCTCAACCATGCGCGCGGCCAGATCGGCCGGGGTCGGGAAAAGCTGCGGGACGCTCACAACCTGCACGCCGGCCTTGAGCTGGTCGCGCATGGCTTGGAAGTCCTCGGCCATCGCGGCGCGGTTGTCGGTGCTCTCGGTGCTGGCCGGGGCCTGCTCGGCCGTCACCGGGGCCGGGGCCACGGGTTCGCGCTCGAATTTCACCGGCTCGGCCGCCTCGGGCGCGGGCTTGTCGACGCGCTTGGCGTCGGTGATGTAAACCTGCACGATCCGATAGCCGCTATTGGCCAAAAATGCGGTGCGGTAGCGGTACGCGCCATGCTCG